>WGFD01000104.1 GCA_015492395.1 Deltaproteobacteria bacterium
CTGCTGAAGGAGGCGTCGGAGCTCATTATAGAAGGGATAGGGGACTTGGGGACAGCCATCAAGGAGAGGGCATTTGAGCACAAATACACGGCTATGATAGGCCGGAGCCACGGGATACATGCTGAGCCTATCACCTTCGGCCTTAAGATGGCGCTGTGGTACGAAGAGACTAAGAGGAACCTGGAGAGGATGGGGAGGGCTAGGGATGTCATCAGCTATGGCAAGATCTCAGGCGCCGTCGGGACCTTTGCCAACGTCCCGCCGGCGGTCGAGGAGTACGTATGTAAGAAGTTGGGATTAAAGCCCGCACCTGTATCAAGCCAGATAATTCAGAGGGACAGGCATGCGGAGTTCTTCACAACACTGGCCATAGTAGCCACTTCGATAGAGAAGTTCGCCGTCGAGATCAGGCACCTTCAGAGAACGGAAGTCTTGGAAGCCGAAGAGCCGTTTACCAAGGGGCAGAAGGGTTCTTCAGCTATGCCTCACAAGAGGAACCCGGTACTCTCCGAGAACCTGACCGGACTTGCCAGGCTGGTTAGGGGATATAGCCAAGCCGCACAGGAGAACATCCCCCTGTGGCATGAGCGGGATATAAGTCACTCCTCTGTTGAGAGAGTTATTGCGCCCGATGCCACCATCCTCCTGGACTTCATGATCGCCAGGATAACGGGGGTCATACGTGGGATGGTAGTCTATCCTGACAATATGAAGAAGAACCTGGGGCGGTTGAGGGGATTGATATTCTCACAGAGGGTGCTGCTCGAACTGGTGGAGCGGGGGGTTAAGAGGGAGGATGCGTATGAGATGGTGCAGAGAAATGCCATGGCGTCATGGGATAGCGGGCGTGACTTCAAGGAACTGCTGCTTGCCGACGATGGTATAGGAAGGGTCCTGTCCATGGAAGAGCTTGAAGGCTGTTTTGATCTTGCTTATCACTTGAAGAATGTTGACTACATATTCAACAGGGTGTTCGAAAAAGGGAGAGCGTGAAGTGTGATGGTACGCCGTGCTGTCTGAGGATGGCATACGGTGAAAAGTGGATTGACCTCTTATTGCGCCGAAGCAATAAGACATACAGAACGTACCAACATAGCGGAGCGGGAGAGTGAATGTGTACACGGTTGTGACGCTCCGTATAATAATAACAGGAGATGGATCATGAAGAAACTTGAAAAGCTGTACGAAGGGAAGGCGAAGATACTCTATGAGACGGATGATTCCGATTTGCTCATACAGTACTTCAAGGACGAGGCAACCGCCTTTGATGGGAAGAAGAGGGGGCTTATCGAAAATAAGGGCATACTTAATAACAGGATGTCATCGAGATTGTTCGAGTGCCTGGAGGAGAATGGGATAGAGACGCATTTTGTTGGGCACATCTCGGATAGGGAGATGGCGGTGAAGCGTTTGGAGATAATCCCCGTCGAGGTTGTTGCAAGGAATGTTGTGGCGGGGAGCCTGGCAAAGAGGATGGGTATGGAAGAAGGGGTGCCTCTGAAGAAGCCGGTTCTGGAGCTGTATTACAAGAGCGACGAGCTGGGTGACCCTATGATCAATGAGTACCATATTGATGCGTTTGGTCTGGCGCGGAGAGATGAGGTTGAAACCATGAAGGAGAAGGCGCTGTTGATCAATAAGTTTCTTGTTGACTTCTTTGAGAAGAGGGGTATTGTCCTGGTAGATTTCAAGCTGGAGTTCGGGCGTCATAAAGGTAAGGTTCTGCTCGGAGATGAGATAACCCCTGATGGTTGTAGGTTGTGGAACAAGATAACGGGTGAAAAGATGGATAAGGACAGATTCAGAAGGGACCTTGGAAAGGTGGAGGAGTCTTACCAAGAGGTCTGTAGCAGGGTTTTATCTTAAATGGGAGTCGGTTGAATGAAGGTGGAGATATTCATTACACTTAAGAAAGGGGTCCTTGATCCACAGGGGAAGGCGGTGGAGCGGGCGCTCAAGAGTATGGGGTATGAGGATGTGAAGGATTTAAGGATAGGTAAGCTCATAGAGATGGAAATCCCGGGAGATTCGATGGAAGGGACCGAACGGAAGGTGCAGGAGATGTGTGAAAAGCTCCTGGCCAACCCGGTTATTGAAGATTATAACTTTAAGATTGACTAGAATTGCCGATTAATAAGGATAGATCCAGGATGGGTGACAAATTCGGTATAATAGTATTCCCTGGTTCGAACTGCGACCACGATTGTTACCATGTCGTAAAGCATGTTTTCGGCCGGCGGGCCGGGTATGTATGGCACAAAGAGACCGATTTGAGTGGTTATGACTGTATCATACTCCCCGGTGGATTTTCTTACGGAGATTATCTCCGTACCGGTGCGATCGCGCGATTTTCGCCGGTGATGGGGGAGGTGATGGATTTTGCTGAAAGGGGAGGGCCGGTGATCGGGATATGCAACGGCTTCCAGATCCTTACCGAGTCCGGACTTCTGCCCGGTGTCTTGATGAGGAACAGGGGACTCAAGTTTGTATGCAGGCAGGTGTATACACGTGTGGAGAACAATCGGACCGTGTTTACCGCTAACTACATGCGTGGGCAACTATTGAAGATTCCCATTGCCCATGCCGATGGTAACTACTTTGCCGATGATGACACGTTGAAGAGTTTGGAAGACAATGGCCAGATCGTTCTCAGGTATACCGATTCAGAGGGTAATGCCACTGAGGAGGCAAATCCCAATGGTTCGTTGCACAATATAGCCGCAATAATCAACAGAGGGGGAAACGTGCTGGGGACGATGCCTCACCCTGAGAGGGGCTGTGAGAGTGTAATAGGAAGTGAAGATGGCAGGGGTATATTTGAGTCCGTGCTGGAGGCTATGTAGTTGTGCTTATGAGATAAGATCATCCGCTCCTGTCTGCCGGGGTTTGACAGGCAGGCCTCCGGCACCGGATATAGCCTGATGGGTTGCTATGCTGATAGTACAGCAGGCAGTGGTCGGGATTCAGAAAGAGTAAAGTGTCAATACAAGATATCGATAAATACGCCACACTCCGGCTTCAGGGATCTGTATCCTTAGTTTCCGATGCCTCGCTGCCTGTTCCGGGCCGATTCATCCGGCCTGTTAGGGCAGGATATTTACCTGCCACCCTCCCCATATTATCTGCTATTGGGTCGACATGACAGCATCTTTCCCGCTATATAACAAGGAGAGGCTATCCCTTTTCGACCAGATGTTACAAAAGGGGATAGATATTGGCGATGTAAGGTTATGGCTGGTGGAGCCGTCCCACATGCGGTTCTGTCTCGGCGAGTCCATCAGGGATATGAAGGTGCCCTACTATATCGGCACGGATGATGAGTTGGTCGTCAGGAATGCCATATTGAGTCTTGCCACACTTATAAAGAAGAGGCTGGAACCGGTCGAAGAGGAAGAGGATGTGGAAGGTGGCATCTCTTATGATCAGAAGGAGATAAAGGTCTCCCTTTTGGAGAGGGTGTACAGGACGGATATCTTTATACAGGACTCCCTGGAGAAGATCGTGGCTACGGAGATGCTGGCGTATGTTCCATACCTGGATGCCGGGATATTGAGGAGTTGGCTTGCAATGGAGGGTTATGGGAAGGCGTTTGTGGATATGGTGAGAAAGACCCTTGAGAAGGCCATAGAAGAAGAGATCAGGCAGAGCAAGGCTGAGAAGACCTCTTATCTGGCACTACTGGCAATAGTAAATGCGACACGGCGGGAAAAGGAGCTTCTGAAGAATTTCAGGATAAAAGGGTTTACATACGAGAAGTTGGAGATGACCATCAGCCTTGCCCTTTACTTCCTCCTTAAGGCAATTATAAACGAGGCCCTTTTAAAGTGTTTCAGCAGAGGCATATCGTATGATGTACACAATATCGATCTTTTGCTGTTTGCATCACTTACACCACAGGCGTTCTTATATATTCAGCCTACCCTTCTTTCTTCCACACTCAATCCCTATCGTATAAATGAAGAGGTTATAACGATCCTGGCCGAAGACTTCGACAATATGCATGAGACGGATAAGGATATTGCAAGTATTACGGATAAGCTTGTAAAGACAGTATCCGGTAATAAAGGTTTCATTGAGGTCTTCGAGAGGGTTGCCAGACTTACCGGCTTGAGGGAGGTAATGATATCGTATCTTATTGAATATGATACACAGAGGTACAGGATCAACAGGACCATACAGGAGATAAGCCAGGAGGACAGGTTCATTCTTGCGATTCTGAACGATCAGAAGAGGAAAAAGGAGTTTATCGACGAGTTGGAGGATCTGCAGCAGAAGATTAGAAGGGACTTCAAGAGGGTGGAAGGTTTGGAGAATATTAAGAGAAATCTGATATCTCCGAAGAGGTATTCATTCCTTAGTAGACTGAGGAAGGCTAAGGAGACGATGGAAAGGATGATTCGTCCGACCGTCGAAGGTTATGTCGTGTACAGGCTTGATTCGGATATAGAGAAGCTTGTTGAGATTATGAGGGGTGCGTTAATCAACAGGAAGGATGAGTTTTCGAGAAATACACTGGCCGATGAATACGAACGGGGTAGGCTATACAGGTTTTCCAGCGATGAGAGGCCGATATTAAAGGCGTTGGAGGTGTCGGAAGAAGGCTTCCTCTTCATAGATATGAAGGACTTTACCAGGAAGATGCTGAAGGTGAAGGAGATAGCCATGGCTGAATTCCTGAAGGACAATTTTTTCGGACCGATGCTTGAGGCCGCCAGTCGCTATCGCCGTGGCAGCGACCTTCTCGAGGATGTGAGGGGGATAAGCCTGGACAACCTGGTAGGCGACGGTGCGCTCTTTTCCGGGGGTATAGTAAACCTGGTTTCCCTGGCCCACGATATCCAGAGGATAACCAGCAACTATCGCGAGCAATTAAAAAAAAGATTGCTTCCACTCCGTGGTAAAGACGTCTTCTCGAGGGAGGGAGGTGAAGTGGAGCGCCGGGACCTTGCCTGGGGCGGTGGTAAAGATGCCTTCGAGGAGGCGATCGAACAGGTGATAGAGGTCGGACTGTTTATAACCTACGGCAAGAAGGCCGAGACGTTGATCCTGCATGGTAAAAAGGGCTTCATTGATGAAACCAAGGTTGCTATAGGTGAAAGTATAAACGAGGCTGCAAGAGGTGCATATAGGAACTCCGTGGTCATGGTAAAACATGATATGATGCTTGAGAAGGAGAGAAGAAAGAGAGGAAATCCAAACTTGACATCACCGTTCCGGGTGCATACCGGCCTGACTTATGGAATCAGAATGACCCCTGAACTCGATACCGCTATAGGAGAGCTGACCACCTCTGTTGACAGTTCTCGGCCAAAGGAACTTGCCCAGGTCATAGCCAATGAGACCTATCACGACCTCAAGAAACTCACATCGGACAAGTCGCTGTCCGATGCCAAACTGCTTGTGTCGATAACGGACATATACAACAACGGGCACGCCATGAGCGGTGAGGCCCTGATGGCGTATATCAATGAGTCAAAGGGAGTAAAGAGGTTCTTCAAGAAGGTTGTGGATGTGGAGGATCTCTGCAAGGATATAAAGGATAACTTCTTTATCCCGTTCTATCCTCTGGAGATATGGGTTGGACTGGAGAGGAGAGACGGGGTGGATATAGTTGACATCTTTTGCAAGATCGGTGAAGTGATCTTCAAAGGCTTCGAGATGGCTCCGCCGACGGTTGTCTATGAAATGATGAACAGGGAGGGTGACTTCTATAAGCTTATCATGAGGCATCACTATGAAAGATGGGTGCAGGATGCCTTGGGGGACTATTGATCCGGACCGCCTTGACCTGTTTTCTCTTACGCAGCATTAACGTACGGCTGACTCATTCCCGGTAGCCCGCTGGGCCGGCATAATCTCTCCTTACATTTGAAGATCCCCGGATGGGGCGCTAAGCGTCATACCCATCGCGTATGGTTTTCCATGAGTTGTAGATGTACAGTATAAAAGAGAAGGCCGTAATAGCGCTGAATATGGGCAATAGCAGCCTGTAGTAATACCCCTCTCTGACGGCGAAGAGGAAGGTGAGCACCATCCCCAGGAGTCCTATATTGACCATACGGAATTGCAGTCTCGCCAAGGATATGCTGTGGAGTGGCCTGTTTGCGAACCTGGGAAACATATGATAAGAGACCCCTGAGATCATTATTGAGATGAAGCCGATCAGGTTTATATGGGCATGGGCGGGTCTTGCAAAGTGGATGATGTCCGGCCTTAGAAGCATGATCACACCGATAATACTTCCCCCGAGAAAGTAAGTGATGCTGGTACCTGTAAACCTTATCGCTATCAGATCCGCCTTTCTATCACCTTCGCCGAAGGGGTTTACGATACCAGTTGCAGGGCTCCCTTTAAGGAAGGCAAGCGTTATATTCGCCATGAATACTAGTATTCCCGAGACCTCTATCATTGAGGCAATCCACACCATCGGCTCTATCTCAGCCGGGTAGTCTCTGGAGGATAAGAGGAAGACTATCATGCCTATGACACCGGCGTTGGATATTATGAGATGGAGGTATACAAGGCTGATTCTGAAAAAATCTCTTCCTGAAAAGATTGGAATTATGTGGTATGTCACGCCGAATATCATCATTGTGAAGAAACCCAGGAAGAGGGTATGAATGGTTGAAACTATCAAAGGGTAGGGAGATAAGAGACCGTGGTCCGTGTATCCTCCGGATAGCAGCAGGTAGTATATACCCAGCGCGGCCGCTATCAAGGCATATACGAGTGAAAGAGTTATAAAAACCCTGGTATAGGTCCTCATGCTATACTTTTAACAGATACGGCCGGGATCGGCAATGACAGAAATCACCTTTCAAGGTGATTTGTTGGATAGGGAGTGCGGTACGCACGATACCGGAGGTGTTGTTTTGAATGGCTGAGTGTTTTCAAAGTTTCTTTCTTATATTGATCTTGGATAACTCATCCTTCGGCGCGGGGAGCATCCGGCGGAGTTTCTTTCTCGTCCTGCCTGTCTTCTTTTCCACTTCACGCGCCAGAAGCCTTGGGATGAGGAGGGGAAGCCGGCGTGTGAGGAAACGCCATAGATCCTCTTTGGTGAATATCTCAGTGGTTTTAAGCTTCTTGAATATCTTCACCAGTCTCGATGGTGTATAGAACTGCTTTTTTATCTTTTTGCCTATCCTGCCCAGTTCGTCAATATCGTAGGTGTCGGAGTATACGAATCCTGTAGTGTTGTAGTGGTAGCCCGGGGTCTTCTCGATCATATCTTTCATTGCGGAGTACTTTTCAAGCCTCAACTTCATCGCCGATATGGAATCGACCCCGATCCTGTCGGCGAACTCCGGTATGTACAGCATCTCGTCTCTTGTCTCATCTATATTGCCGAAGATGAAGTAGGCATGGTAGTAGAAGGGGAAGCTCCTCAAGACGGCAAAGCTCTCCTCGATATCCTTTCGCGTAAACCCCTTATTAAACTGCTTGAGGATCTTATCATGCGGAGACTCTATGCCCATGAGCATAACCCTGAACCCGGCCTCGTAGGCACGTTCCAGCATCTTGGGGTGTTTTGCCACCTCTAGTCTTGCGTGAGCAACGAACCTCTTGTTGATCTTTTCCTGGATGATAAGGTCACATATCCTGGTTATCCTCCTATGGTCCACGAAGAAGTTGTCGTCCGCCATGAATATAACCCTGGCATCGGTGGTCTTCAACTCCTCTACGATCGATTCGGCGCTTCTCGCAGCATAAGACCTCTTTTGTCCGAGTGGGTTGATGCTGATAGTGCAGAACTTACAATTATAGGGGCATCCTCTGGCCGTAAGGATCGTATCGAAGCCACTTTCGCTGAGCACGACATTCTTGTTCTTGAGGTAGTACTTGGACCTTCTAAGCTTGCGGTTTGGGTACTTGAGACTTTCTATAGGGGCGAGTTCCCTTGTGGGATTATGCACTATCCGTCCATTGGATCTGAAGGAGATTCCTTTAATATCACCGAGATCTTTATCCAGCAGTATATCCTGCATGGGCTCTTCTCCCTCGCCGCGTACGATGATCCCTATGTTAGGGCACCATTCAAAGAGCTCCTCAACATAGTCGGTTGCCTGTTGGCCGCCGACTATGAGATCTATTTCCTTCGGCATGTGGTTTATGATGGCGATGACGTTTTTGAAGTAGTAGCTCCAGTTGCAGCTTATACATATAAGATCCACGTTTTCGCTTTCAATGAAGCGTATGAGAGATTCGGGGTTCTGGAGATCAGGCTCCTGTCTCATATCCACTAGTGAGACCCTGCCGACCAGCCCTTCCATGGCGGTCGCCACATACTCGAGTCCGGTTGGAGGAAAGAAGCCCATGGCGGCCGAGGACTCCTTTACATAGGGGTTGAGCACAAGGGCATGGTTGTATTTCATATCCTAACTTCGGCCGCCTATATGGTTGATTGGGTGATTTAGACTTGTCTATGATGTATAACAGAGTTAACACGGTGGTAGGGGAGATTGCAACCTTTTTTCTGATTAGACATCAACGACGAGTATCCGCGTCTATTCGTTGAAAATCGCATTGAACATGCATAGCATGAACATTCCTCCCAACGTGCTACTGAGTTAACTATCGGATATAATAGAAGATAGGTCTTTCCATTAGGAGATTTCCTGTATGCTACAGTGAGCTTCAATGCTTCATGATTCTGCCTCCATTACTGTTAGGGATCTCCCATAGGTTTCTACAGCACTCTTCGGAGGCTGATAACCTTGTCGTAAACCACAGGGACGCAAGGTAATAGACACCTTTCCATCAGCCTATTCCAAACATACATCCCTGGTTCCGGAGTATAGTATCATCTCCTGTCATAGTTCGGCGGTAATCAGCAAGGTTACTTTTGTCACATGAAGAACCGGGATATCCGACATGGATTGGGTTGAAGAAGGCTGCCCTAGGAGGGACGAGCATCTGCTTACTAACGCTCTGGGAATGGCATCCGTAAAGGCCTGCTACAAACTCTCTCCACCGCTCGCGGAGTTCATACGCAGGCATAAGAGGTTGATGGCCGCCGCCCGCTGGGCGCTGACACCGGTTGTATTCTCCATAAAGCACCCTACGATACCGCTGGGATTTGCGGTTACGACGATGGGACTGGTAGTAGTTGTCGGAAGAAGGAATAGAGATAAAAGACAGTGGTTTTTGAGCGTTACGGCAAGGATTGGAGTGTGCGCCTGCTGGTCGCTGGACTAAACCGGCTACTTGTTTACTATTGTTGCGCAGCCATGGAGGGAGGCTCCTGTCTCTTACTCTTCAGGCATATCACTTTCTTCTTCAGTCCCCTTGACCCACACCTTGCCGGCCGCTATCTCCCTCAATGCGGTCACTATGGGTCTGTTGTCACTCTCGACAAGCGGTTTGGCCCCCTTCAGCAGCACCCTGGCCCTCTGACTTGCTATATGGACCAGCGTGAACCTGCTGGGTATACTATTGAGGCTGTCCTCAATCGATATCCTTGCCATGTGCCACCTCCTAAAGGGATTTATATGCGATACTGTCTTTTCTTTAAGACAGAGGTTCGGCAAGCTCACTGTCCAGAGCTAGCAGAGGGAGTGGTGAATCAGCCCAGATCCGCGACTACATCTCCGGCAACGATCCTCGTCACCTCACCGGTCGAACGTCTTACAAAGAGGGCACCATCACTATCGATACCGACCGCTATTCCTTCGATGGTAGTACCAAACTGACGTACCGCCACTTCCTTCCCGTCAAGCAGTCCGTACCTCTCCCATCTCTCCCTCACAGGCTCAAAACCTGATTCTAAGAATAGTTTATACCACCTTTCCAAGCTGAAATAAAGGTCTTTGAGAAGCGTGGCCCTGGAGGCCCTGCACCCTGTTTCCTCTATGAGCGATGTTGCAAGCGGCCTTAATTCGCTGGGGAATGCCTCTTTTTCAATATTTACGTTGATTCCTATCCCCAGTATAACGAAACGGACCCTGTCTGCCTCTGCGTCCATCTCGGCCAGTATTCCCGATATCTTCTTGTGTCCCACCAGGACGTCGTTGGGCCACTTGAGGAACAGGGAATTCGGTAGAAAGGTCCTTAGAACTTCCAGCACGGCCACCGAAGAGAGCATGGTCAACTTCGGCGCGTCCATGGGAGGTATGGATGGCCTCAGTATTATCGAGGTATATATGTTTACCCCGGGTGGCGACTCCCAGCGCCTGTTGAGTCTCCCTCTCCCGTTGGTCTGGCCGTCGGCCATGACGACAGTACCTTCAGGGGCCCCCTCTTTCGCCAACTTATATGCTATGTTATTGGTAGACCCTGCCAGAGGATAAAAGTGCACATCCTTTCCTATGATCTCCGTATCGAGCCCGCCGGCTATCTCGTAACCATTGTACAGATCATCATCACCCTTCAATCTGTAACCTCTGGAATGTCTTGCCTCGATGCGGTAGCCCATCTTCCTCAGAGACGTTATATGCTTCCATACGGCCGTTCTTGACATCCCAAGCTTGTCGCTAATTACCGCACCGGAGACATATCCGTTGCTGCTGTCCCTGAGTATCTCTATTATCCTGAAACATTGGGCTGAAGCCCTGTTTTGCGTGCCGTTCACCGTATGTCCTCGATCTTCAGGGATATATCCTTGGCCCTGACTGAGTGTGTGATGGCCCCGATGGATATAAAATCTATCCCAGTTCGTGCGACCCTGGATATGTTCTTTATATTTACGCCGCCTGAAACCTCCAGCCTGGCACGCCCAGCGACCTTTTTGACCGCTCTTTTAATATCCGCGATATCCATGTTGTCCAGCATTATGATGTCCGCGCCGCTTTCAACGGCTTCGCCCACTTCGTCAAGCCCCCTCGTCTCCACCTCTATGTGTATGGATGCAGTCTTCTTTTTACTCCTGAGCCGAGTCACGGCTTCCCTTATACCGCCGACGGCATCTATATGGTTGTCTTTGATCAGTATGGCGTCGAAGAGGCCGAACCTGTGGTTGAAACCGCCACCGGCCTTTACTGCGTACTTTTCGAGAACCCTCAGGCATGGGGTGGTCTTCCTCGTATCCAGTATCCTGACATGGGTGTCTCCAAGTCTGTTGACAAACTCCCTTGTCAACGTTGCGATCCCAGAGAGTCTCTGCAGGAAGTTGAGCGCGACCCTCTCTGCAGTCAGTATCCTGGACAACCTGCCCGTGACCCTGGCTATTACCGTGCCCGAGTCTACAAGTTCACCATCCTCCACCATGGGTTCGAATATGATGTCCCTGCCTACCGTTCTGAATACCTTGTTTGCTACGAACAGTCCCGCAACAACCATCTCCTCCTTGGCTACAATGATTCCGTGCCCTTTAGCGGTTCTTGGGATGATAGACTCTGTAGTTATATCACCGGGACCTATGTCCTCCGCGAGGGATGCCTTGATAAGACGGTTCAGGTAGGTCCTATAAGGACCGGTTATCGGTAGATTCTTCTTTCTGGCCATCTCCGTACTTTAATTGAGATCCACTATCATCTTGATGTTCTTCTCTATCTTTTCTTTCTTCTCGAGAAGTTCCGCGACCCTTTTTTTGTCTCTATCCACGACCTCCTTGGGGGCCTTTGCCAGGAAGTCTTCGCTCAACAACCTCCTGTTGACGCCGTCCACTTCCTTTAAGACCTTTTTGATCTCCTTGTCCAGGCGTTTCTTTTCTTCTTCTATGTTCAAGAGGCCCTTCAGCGGCAGGAATATCTCTGCACCCTTCACAACCGCGGATATGGCCCCCTTCGGCCTTTCTGATCTGGATATCTCGAGGGTGGAGACCTTTGCAAGAAGGCGAATGTATCCGCTTCCATCCATGATGAGTCTCTCCGGCCTTTCATCCTTAACTGTACATATGATATCGACACGAGATGAAGGTGGTATGTTTACTTCGCTCCTCATATTCCTTATGGCCTTTACCACGTCGATGATTACCGACATATCTACATCGACACCGGGATATGGCTCGTAGGCATGTACGGGGAAGGATGAACGCATTACTGCATGGGCTTTGCCTCCTTCTTTCCCGGAGAGAATGTCCCAGATCTCTTCGGTTATGAATGGCATTACAGGGTGGAGCAGCTTGACAGAGTCTTCGAGAGTCTTCTTCAGCACCGACTGTGCCGCGCGCCTTCTCTCTTCCCCGAAATCTCCCCTAAGGTCGGGCTTCACCATCTCAACATACCAGTCGCATAGCTCGTGCCATATAAAGCGGTATATGGCGTTTGCCGCTTCATTGAACCTGTAACCTTCCATCCCTTCTGTGACGGCCCTGACTGCCCTGTTGAGGCGTGAAAGTATCCATCTGTCGGCAAGCGTGTAAGGTGGTTGATCTGAGCGCCTGAGCGGGTGGTCACCCTCTTCCAGATTCATCAAGGTGAAGCGGGTAAGGTTCCATAGCTTATTACAGAAGTTCCTGTAACCTTCTATCCTCTCTTCAGAGAGCTTGATATCACGCCCCTGGCTGGCCATGGCCGCCAGCGTAAACCGGAATGAATCCGTACCGTACTTGTCCATTATCACCAGAGGATCGATTACGTTGCCTTTGCTCTTGCTCATCTTCTGTCCTTCCGCGTCCCTCACGAGGGCGTGTATATAGACGTCGTGGAAGGGGACATCTCCCATGAACTTGAGCCCCATCATCATCATACGCGCAACCCAAAAGAATATGATATCAAAACCGGTAACGAGCGCGGCCGTCGGATAGTACCTCTTGAGTGCCGGTGTATCATCCGGCCATCCCAATGTAGAAAACGGCCATAGTGCGGACGAAAACCACGTATCAAGGACATCACTGTCTCTTATGAGCTCTTCACTGCCGCAGTCAGGGCACCTCTCGGGTTCGGTCCTGGATACTATAGCTTTGGCATGGGAAGATGCCCTCTTCTCTCCATGGATTTCATGTATCCTGTCCTCATTGCAATTTAAACAGTACCAGGCGGGGACTTGGTGGCCCCACCATATCTGGCGTGATATGCACCAGTCCTTGATGTTCTTCATCCAGTCGAAGAAGGTATTCTCCCAACTCTTCGGTATGAACCTGCTCCTCCCACTTTCAACCCCTTTTATGGCCTCCTCCGCGAGGGAGGCGATCCTTACAAACCACTGTGGGGAGAGGTATGGTTCAACCACTGTCTTGCATCTGTAACACCTTCCTACGGCGTGTTTGTGGTCTTCGGTCTTGGTAATGAAACCCCTCTCCTTCAGGATGTGGATTACCTTCTCCCGCGCCTTGTGGGCGTGGAGACCGGCTACTCTTTCTATGATATCGTTGTCGACATCGTCGATGACCTGTTTCATATGGGCCCTCTCGTCCAGTAGGACTATCTTCCTAAGGCCGTGCCTCTCTCCAGCATCGAAGTCGTTGAAGTCGTGCGCGGGTGTTATCTTGACGGCGCCTGTACCGAAGCCGGTATCGACCATTGCGTCCGAGATGACCGGTATCCTTCTTGAGGTAAGGGGAAGGAGCACATCTCTGCCCACCAGGTCCTTGTACCGCCCGTCATCCGGGTGCACCGCCACCGCGGTGTCACCGAGCAAGGTCTCGGGTCTGGTAGTGGCGACGGTTATAAATCTCTCGGAATCGTCGATAAGGTGATATCTTACGTAGTAGAGTTTGCCGTGGGTCTCCTCGTGCTCCACCTCTATATCGGAGAGCGCGGTCAGGCACCTTGGACACCAGTTGATAAGGCGCTCATCCCTGTAAATCTGTCCATCTTCATGGAGCGTAACAAAGACCTCCCGTACGGCCCGGCTGAGCTGGGGACTCATAGTGAACTGTTCCATCGACCAATCGCAGGAGACACCCAGTCTCTTGAGCTGATTGACAATAAGCCCGCCGGACTCGTCCTTCCAGTGCCAGACCCTCTCAATGAATCTCTTCCGCCCCAGGTCATGCCTGTCCACCCCTTCCTTGGCCAACATCCGCTCCACTACATTCTGTGTTGCTATGCCGGCGTGGTCGGTTCCGGGTATCCATAGGACATCAAAGCCCTGCATTCTCTTGTATCTGGCCAATATGTCCTGGAGGGTGTTATTGAGGGCATGCCCCATATGTAAAGAGCCGGTAACGTTCGGCGGAGGCATCACCATTGAAAATGGCTGTTTCTCAGAATCCGGTTCGGCTCTAAACAGTCCGTTATCAAGCCAGCGAGTCAACCACCTGTCTTCCACGGCCTTTGGATTGTACACCTTGTCGATAGCCTTAACATTCATCGTATTGGTTCCTTTCGAGTAAGTATCGGTGGATTCGCAAGAGCCCGGCTTCAGGCCTTTAGCGAAGATGTCCGGGTAACAGGCGTGCGGACCACAAATAACGGACATACCTTTCGGCTCCTCGAATCGCCGGCCCATGTACGATATACAGACATGTGCAATGGGAGCGCGAATACAGCGCGCTGATTCTCTGGGAAGCCGTCGATACTAAAAAAGGGATTATTGCTAATCCCAGTCTTTATCTTGCTATCAAATTATACAAGAGGCTAGTCGTCCATCACTATTGCAAGGTCGATATGGCCTCCTTAACCTTCCTGATCTCCTCTTTTATGAACTCCTCGGCCATATCCGGTATGACCTCCCAGGCAACCTCCTCTACAACCTCTTTCGCCACCTTAGCCACTATCTCCTCAATCCGTTCTTTTGGTATGGAGACCTCACCTTTGAGCTCCTCCGTTATGGCCTCTTTGGTCTTCTCCTCGATCTTCTCCTCGACAGAGGGAAGTTCCTCCTCAGGTCCGGCGGCAGGAAATTCCTCAACAGAGACCTCATGGGCAGTCTCCAACTCTACGGTAGTCTCGCCAAGGGAATGTCGGGGGGCTTCAGCCCCGGTTTCAACCTCCGCCGCTCCGCTTTCCGTCACCTCTCCCAGGGGGCCTTCTTCTATGGCAGGCTGTGCGGCTACAGGTTCGGTCTCTCCCTCACCCTCCGGTGCGGGAGTTCCGGCTGAGGCAGCAGGCATCTCTTCCTCTGCCTCCACCTCTTCTGCGGAGACGGACACGGCTTCGTCCGCTTCGTGAAGGGGTTCTTCCTGGGTGGCGGTGTCGGTTGCAGCCACATCAGGCACAGACTCTCCGGGGAGTCTCTCCTCTTCCGTTGCCTCCTCCGTTTCAGCTCCAGCCACCTCTTCCTCCAGCGGAATCAACTCATCTTCACCTAACTCAAGTTCGACAAACTCTTCTTCCTGGGGCAGGTTTTCTTCCTTTTTTTCCTCTCTTCCACCCCCTTCCATGAATGTGCCCCCCCATATGTCACCGGCCTCAGCACTGGTCCCTTCCTCACCACCCTCAAGTCCGGAAGCGCTCACGAAATCCCCCTCTTCCCATATATCTGCGGGTGCCGGCGGGATCTCTTGGGCGGTCGCTGCATCGGCC
>WGFD01000105.1 GCA_015492395.1 Deltaproteobacteria bacterium
ATTTTTAATGCACCTGGTTGCAGGACAATCATCTGAGTCTATATCGATTCCAAGGATATCGTTGACCCCGCTGCCGGCGATCGATGTCTCTTTCAGGTTGAAAGCCTCGATAAAGAACTTATTTGCTTCGAGTATAGTGCACTTGTCGTCTACGAGAAGGATATAGTCCCTTATCCCGTCATAGATCAGGCGGAGCTGGTCTTTAGCCTTTTTCAGTTCTTCCTCTTCCCGTTTGATTATCTTGGTTGCTTCTATAATCTCAAGATTCTTACTCTCCAGGTCTTCGTTGACCAGTTTCAGCTCTTCATTTGCGGAGTGGAGTTCCTCGGTCTGCGTCTGGGTTTCCTCATAGGATATCTCAAGCTCCTCATTGGTTGCTTTCAACTTGTCATTGAGTTCGGCAAGACGCTTATTTTTGTTTTCAAGTTCTTTCAGGTAATGTTCTTTCTCTCCAGCCTTCTTTTTCACTTCGGCTATCATTGTGTTGAAGGTGCGACCGAGTATCTTTAACTCATCATTGGTTTCGCCTTCTTCATCTATATCAACCCATGCATCCATATCTCCTTTTGCAAAGGCATCGGCACTCTTCTTGAGAATTCTAAGTGGGCGCGTGATCTTGTAACTGGTAATCAAAGCGGCCAGCAATGATATGGCAATGCCGAATATCATTATTATAGCGGTTACCTTCTGGTTTTCAGTCTGTATGGCCCATAATCTCGATTTTGGTATGCCTACGTCCAGCGATCCTATTACCCGGCCGCGGTGATCGCGAATGGGATCGAAGGCTGATATATAGGCTTCATCCAGGACATTCCATTCACCTCTTACCGGATCTCCGGCCTTGAGTCTTGCCATCACAGACGCCGATAGGAGGGTCCACTTCGCACTCTGTCCGGCCCTATCGGTAAGGTTTGTAGCGATCCTGAGCCCGTCCATCGCCAGCGTAACCAAGAGTCCCGGGACCTTATAGGCGGTGGAACTTGTTACGTAGTTGTCGTTGTTCATTATGTCAGCGGTGATTATTGTACCTAAGACATTGCTGTCATTACCTGTTACCGGCGTAACGACTACCACTGCCATGGCATTTCTTTCGATGTTATCGCTTGATCTTGCGTATTCATCCTTGAGCGCCTGTGAGATTATAGGTATGTGAAACTGCCTCTGAAACCCCTCTCCTTCCCTGCGCAGTAGCTCTTGTGAAATTATCTCCGTAGAGATATAGGTTTCGCCCATTTGCACGGCCTTTTGTACCAGACCGTTTATGCTGATATTGTCACCGTGGGTATCACTGTTCAGCCTTGAGATAACCATCCCGGTTTTATCGGTAACAATCCAGATATCTACGTACGGCCTTCTCGTCTTCCAATTCCACATTACTTTATGCAGGTAGGAGGAGTCGTTGCTCTTTATAGCCTCTCTTATTTCCTTCATCGATGCCGCTTGCAACATGCCGTGCTTCATCTGTTCTCCGCGCATGTAGTATTCGGTCCAGGCCGCTTTTATACCTATATTGATCTTCTCCTGAGCGTCTTTTATAAGGCGGTTGTCGATGACCTTATATGATATGTAACCCAGGGTCAGCATGGGTATAAGCATTACGAGCAGGAATGTGAAGACTAGCTTGAAGCTTATGGTACGATCCTTTAAAATAGATACGGCTCTTTTCATATCTTTCTATACAGCCTGCTACCCTTTTTTACTTCTCTATACATCGAGGCGAATGCCGGAGGTAAGACCTCTGCTGGGCCGATGGCGAGGAAACCGCCTGGTTTCAATGCATAATCGAGTTTCTTGAAGATCTTTTCCTGGAGCCCCTTTTCGAAATATATGAAGAGATTCCTGCAGAAGAGGATGTCGATCTTTGATATGGAGGGGGCCTGAATAATGTCGAGTTTGCCGAACCTGATCATGTTTCTCAGGGAATACTTCACCTTATACTCGCCATTGGTCTTGAAAAAATACTTTTCTCTTATGTTACTGCTTAGATTCGTTAAAGAGTCCTCCCTATATGTGGCCCTTCTGGCCGACTGGATGGCTTCGCTGTCGATATCCGTGGCAAATATCCTGGCCTTGTTGCGTTTTTCAGAAGGTAAGCATTCCCATAGGAGCATGGCAAGGGAGTACGGTTCTTCGCCGTTGGCACAGCCGCAACACCAAATCCTCAAGTCGGTAGTTTCGGAGGACAATGATTGGAGTTCCTCTCTCAGCAAGTCGAAGGCCTCCCGGTCCCTGAAGAATTCACTCGCATTTATTGTAATGGTGGAGAATAGTTTGTCATACTCTTCCGGGTCAGACTGCAGCAGCTCCATATATGCCTTGTAAGTTGGTATACTGTATTTGCTTAGCCTCTTGGATATACGACGTTGCAGGCTGGTTTTTTTATAGTGGCGAAAATCCCAGCCCTTTTCTCTGTAGAGATCTTCCAAGAGGTCCGTTAGGTGCTCTTCTTCGACATCCAAGGTTCACGACTCTCTTTTTGAAATGCACAACAAATGCATTTCCTGTGGCTCATCACCGGCCTAACGAGCGCGAGTGAATGCATGAGGAACTTCTTTCCATCCGAAGGTTCCGCGAGCCGACCGCAGACATTACACAACTATCAAAAATGTCACACTATATTTTAGGGTTTAATGGAAGATGAAGTCAATGATTTTATGCATCGCGATAACGGCACACGGTGGGGAAGTAATAGGGCGTACCGCGGTATGGTGTAAGGTGGGTAGTGCAGCCGGACTAGTGCGGTCCGGTGGGCTTAGACTGTGTCAGATTTATACGATTTGTACTGTTATTGGAAAGTTAACCTTGCTATAAGTGGCCTCTGTTGAATATAATTGAAACTTTATAAGCTTCATTGCACGGAACTCTCTATCCATGAAGTGATGACTGGAGGCGGATAGATGTAGGGATGTGGTCGGAGAGTCTTGTATGTAAAGGGTTCCTGTTTGCTGTCGGGAACTTCAAGATGGCTGGGGTATATTAACCCGGGATATTTCAATAGGGAAGGGAGGGTCAGGACATTGAAGGACAGGGATGAATTGTATAAGAAAGTAAGAGATCTCCTCAGTAAACGGCGGGCTATTATGCTGGCTCATAACTATCAACGGGATGAAATACAAGAGATAGCGGATATCTGCGGTGACTCTTTGGGTTTGAGTCAGGCCGCTGCGGCATCGGAGGCTGAGGTGATTGTCTTTTGCGGTGTCCATTTTATGGCGGAGAGCGCCTCCATACTTTGCCCGGACAAGATTGTTATACTCCCGAGGTTGGATGCGGGCTGCCCCATGGCGGATATGATAACGGCCGAACAGCTTCAGGATGAGAAGGACAAGAGGCCTGGAGTGCCTGTTGTTGCCTATGTCAATACCTCCGCGGAGGTCAAGGCATTAAGTGACATATGTTGTACATCCGCGAATGCCGTAAAGGTAGTCGATTCACTCGGTGCCGAGGATGTATATATGGTGCCTGACAGGAACCTGTCCCGCTATGTCGCCGGGAAGGCAAGCAAAAGAATGGAGTGGTGGGACGGCTACTGTCCTACCCACGAAAGGTTGACACCCGGTGAGGTCTTGAAGGCGAAGGAGAAGTACCCGGACGCCGTCTTCGTATGCCATCCGGAGTGCAGGCCGGACGTGATCGACTTGGCGGACCATGTTTGTTCCACATCCGGCATGTTCAAGTATGCAAATGATACCACGGAAGAGACGATTATTATAGGCACGGAGATGGGAATACTCTACCGCCTGAGAAAGGAAAATCCCGGCAAGAGGTTTGTCCTGCCTTCCAGGTCTCTGATCTGTCCTAATATGAAACTTACCACCCTGGAGGATGTCATTGAGGCATTAAATGAAATGGACGGGATAGTGAGGGTGCCAGAAGCGATAAGGGTTCCAG
>WGFD01000106.1 GCA_015492395.1 Deltaproteobacteria bacterium
GAATGAGCGTAGCTACTGGGGAGGGGTTTCCAGGAGCGGGAAGGCGGGTTTTGTCCGCCTGAACCTTCCTACGATAGCCGCCCTTACGCCGGATGACTGGGACGTGGAGATACATGATGCGAGGGTCAGACCGGTTGACTACAACAGGGAGGTCGAGCTTGTTGGTATAACCGGCTTCACCGCTGAGATGCCCAGTGCCTACGAGATAGCCGATAACTTCAGGAGGAGTGGCGTCAAGGTGGTAATGGGCGGTGTGCATGTCTCCGCCATGCCCGACGAAGCGCTTGGGCATGCGGATGCGGTAGTGATCGGGGAAGCTGAGTTGGTCTGGTCCAAGGTTCTCGAGGACTTGAAGAGTGGCACATTGAAGAGGAAGTACCGGGCGGATCGCCTCTGCGACATGAGGTCCATGGTGATCCCCCGCAGGGAACTCCTCGACAGGGGTATGTACGGTTCCGGTTTCTACACCCTGCAGGCATCCAGAGGATGTCCTTTCAATTGCGACTACTGCGCCGTTACCGCGTTCTTCGGCAACGAGTTCAGGGTGAGGCCTGTAGGCGAGGTTATCGAGGAGATCAGGGGATTGGGCACAAGGGAGTTCTTCTTTATGGATGACAATATAGTGGGCAGGCCGAGATACGCAAAGGAACTCTTCCGAAACCTCTCCCCTTTAAAGGTCAGCTGGGGCAGTCAGGCATCCATAACTATGGCAAAGGACCCCGAGTTGCTGGATCTATATGCAAGGAGTGGCGGTAGGTACGCCTTTATAGGCTTTGAGAGCCTCTCGCAGAAGAATCTCGAGAAGATGCGTAAGGGTTGGAATTCCGCTGCCGGTTACAGGGAGTCTATCAGAAGGATACATGAGGCCGGTATAAATATTATAGGCAGTTTCGTGTTCGGTCTGGACGAGGATGACAGGACCGTCTTCAAGAATACCTTCGACTTCATAATGGAGACGGGTATAGATGCGGCGCAATTTCACATACTTACCCCCCTCCCCGGTACCGTTACATACGGTGTCCTGGAGAAGGAGGGGAGAATTATAGACAGAGACTGGGCGAAGTACCATACGGGCGAGGTTGTATTCCGACCCAAGGGCATGACGGTGGACGAACTGCAGAACGGCTACTACTGGATATTCAGGAGGACTTATGCGGTAAAGAACATACTTAAGAGGAGCTTGAGGAGTTCAAGGGGGATCATGTACAGGGTTGCGGCCAACCTGAGCTACAGGAAGAAGGCGTTGAAGATGCCCGATGTCGGTGGTGTATGATCCGCCTTGATGTGTCCCTGGTGCAGATTATGTTTGATATAATCTGCGATATCGGATATATTCTGATGCCGACTCTGCACTCTTCTGCTAAGCCGGAACTTAACCCGGTCCACTATACCGCAGACCGTCTGACTACAGTTACTTATGAAAGGTAAGGGTGTTAAAAAACTTCTGGAGGAGTCTGTGCTGGATATTCACAAGTTGACCTCAGAGCCAAAGATAGCCTATTTCTCGATGGAGATAGGTTTCGACGAGAGGATCCACACATACAGCGGCGGCCTCGGTATCCTTGCGGGGGATACGATCAAGTCATCCTCCGACCTCAAGCTCCCTATGGTGGCGGTTACCTTGATCTCCAAGAAGGGGTACTTCAAGCAGGAGTTGGATGAAAGGGGAAGACAGATAGAGCTTCCGGATGAGTGGAACCCTGCCGACCACATGACGCTTCTCCCTGAAAAGATCACGGTGCGTACAGAGGGGAGAGAGGTCTATGTGCAGTCATGGATATACAGTATAGATAGTCTGACAGGGGGAAGCATCCCCGTCTTGTTCCTCGATACCGATCTGCCCGATAACGAGGCCGGTGACAGGGGGATTACGCATTCGCTCTACGGTGGTGATGAGCGTTACAGGTTGAAGCAGGAGATCGTCTTGGGGATAGGGGGGGAGAGGATGCTGAGGGCCCTGGGCTTCAAGATCAAAAAGTACCATATGAATGAAGGACACGCAAGCCTGCTTACACTCTCCCTCCTGCTCCGCTTCAAGAGGGATATCGAGGAGGTCTGGGATGAAAAGGAGGTCTGGGATCTGGAGAGCGTGAAGGATCTCTGTGTCTTTACCACCCATACGCCCGTGGAGGCGGGGCATGACAAGTTTTCCTATGGCATGGTTAGAGAGGTATTGGGCGAATTCATACCGTTCGATCTCCTGAAGGAGCTTGGGGGGAGCGACAAGATGAACATGACGCTCCTTGCCATGAACCTCAGCAGATATATAAACGGTGTGGCGAAGAAGCACGGCGCAGTCTCCAAGGGACTCTTCCCCGGCTACGAGATACATGCGATCACCAACGGTATCCATTCGTATACCTGGACGTGTGAGAGCTTTGCAAGGTTGTATGACAAGTACCTACCCGGTTGGGCAAATGAGCCGGAGGTCTTCGTAAGGGTCGGCAGGATACCCGATGAGGAGCTCTGGGCTGCCCACATGGAGGCCAAGCGAAGGCTGATAGACTACATCAGGGATGTCAAGGGGAGCTGTATGGGGTACGATACCCTGACGATAGGGTTTGCCAGAAGGGCTACGGCCTACAAGAGGGCGACCCTCCTATTCAGGGACATAGAGCGGTTGAAGAGGATCGGCAAGGGCAGGCTCCAGCTCATCTATGCCGGAAAGGCCCATCCGCGTGATATGGAAGGCAAGAAGAATATAGAAGAGATATTCAAGGCCATTGAGGCGTTGAAGGGGGATATAGAGGTCGTCTATCTGCCGAACTATGATATCGGTCTCGCGATGAAGATGGTGTCCGGTGTTGATGTGTGGCTGAACACGCCTATGAGGCCCAGGGAGGCGTCGGGGACCAGCGGGATGAAGGCCGCGCATAACGGTGTATTGAATCTGAGCGTTCTTGATGGATGGTGGATCGAAGGCCATATAGAGGACTATACCGGCTGGTCCATAGGCCCGGGGCCAACCGAGACGACGCTTGCGGAGAGTTCGGATGAGACGGATACGGAGGATCTCTACCACAAGCTGGAGCACAAGGTCATCCGGACATACTATGACGACCGGGAGAGGTGGATCAGGATGATGCAGAACGCGATAGGAAAGAATGCCTATTACTTCAATTCACACAGGATGATCAGAAGATACGTCACCGAAGCGTACATAAGATAGCTCCCGTCCGTGAACATTCATCGCGAGCGCCTGTCTGCCGTAGCACAGGCAGGTATTCCCTGCAGCTTGTTTGCAGGGAGCTTCAATTGCTGCCTTGTGCAATCCATCCCTCAACATGACACAGCTTAGAGGCTGGTATGACCTTGGCGTTAAGACCATCATGGGTGCTGCAATTTGTCACTCCGGGATTATCGGCAATACAGTCGACTGGCCTTTGTGGTTTATGAACCTGTGCTCCGTCTCCGTCTTTTCAACAAAGTAGTAGTTCGACATCAAGGGGATCTTGCCGATGTTCGTGGATACGACGTACATTGGTTGGGCGAGGCCTGTAGTATGACCCCTGATAGCATCCCTGATAAGCTCTGAACCCTTTTCCACCGGCGTGCGGAAGTGGTCTATCCCGGGGGCTGCTCCACAGTAGAATAGGTAATAGGGCCTGACCCGGATAGAGAGGAGCCTCTGGTGGAGTTTTCTGAAGGTGGCCGTATCGTCGTTAATGCCCTTTAGCAGGACGGACTGGTTGCCGACATTGATTCCGCATGACAGGAGGTTGTAAACGGCCTTTGCCGTCATCTCCGTGATCTCCTTTGGGTGGTTGCACTGGATATTTACCCAGATAGGCACTCTATGGTAGCCGCCCAGTACCTTCATGAGTCCTTCGTCGACCCTGTGCGGCAGGACTATGGGTGTCCTGGTTCCGAAGCGGATCATCTCAATGTGGGGAATCTCACGCAGTTTGCGTACAATATACTCTATCTTGTCGTCCGGCAGTATGAACGGATCGCCGCCGGTTATGAGGACGTCGCGTATCTCCACGTGTTCGCGGATCCACTCCAGACCTTCGTCCACATCGAGGCGCAGCTTCAAATCCCGGTCGATTACCACCTCTTTACGGAAACAGTGGCGGCAGTATATCGCACACAGATCAATTACGGTGAAGGCTATCCGATCGTGGTAGTGTCTGGCTATGCTGTCCGGCCTCTTCTCCCCGGTTGCGCGGTTTTCCTTCCAGATGAGGAAGTCGGACATGCCGAAGCGGTTCCGTCTTTCTTGCAGGGAAGGAATAACCTGTTTGCGTATCGGGCAGTTAGGGTCATCCCGGTCCATTAGCGATGTAAAGTATGGGGTGGTACCCCATGTAGTGTTTAGCGTTCTCAGGGCCTCCTCCTCTTCAGGTGTGAGGTTGACAAAATCCTTCAACCTGTCGATGGAGTTGATGACATTTCGCAGTTGTTCGAGCCAAGTATTCATAAGCAATTTCACAATACCTCTGTCGTGCCGCTGATAATCCGCTTTCTATGGCATACTGTTTTCGCAGCGATAAAGGTGGCAGGGTAAAGTTACCATACCATGGATGGTGTAAAATTTCAATAACTTCCGGCGATTGATGTTAGTAACACGTAAACTGTCCGGAGTTGCAGCACGTGAATTGTCCGGTGTATGGTTATCTCCTGAAAGGAGAAGGCATGAGACGAACAGAACTGCTACAGGAGGTCAGGAAGATGAGATTTGAAGAGGTTTACGGGATATGGTCCAGGCGTAACATAACACAGGAGGAAGCGGCGCGGATGCTGGGAGTCTGCGATCGTACATTCAGGCGTTATGTAGACCGTTA
>WGFD01000107.1 GCA_015492395.1 Deltaproteobacteria bacterium
TATTCGCTTTGGAGCTCATTTAATATCTCAAAGAGCTTATTCGCGTTAACGGTGGCAGTGCCGTTTTCTTAGATCGACACAGTGCATGACTCATTTATGAATACCTCCAGACCGGTGGCTGTGACCTTGATCCTATCCCGTAGTGTTTCTATTAGTATATTTGAAAGGACAGGCATAGTGCTTCTCTTTTCCACTATGCCTTGAACCCTTTGGAGGGTTCTGAGAAATCCGTCCCTTTGAATTTTGCATTTCATGGCATACCCACTCCTTTCTCGGGATGTCTATATGTTTGATTAGATGTGATCAAATCCTATATAAAATATATATATTTATAGTAGTAGATAGTATTAGTTTTTGTTTATATGTTGAAATACAATGTAATCCTATATTATTATTTCAAAAATATTGTTTATTATATGTTGATAGGGTGAGTATGGTTTTAAACATATACGCTTTTATTATGTCTTTCCCTGTAAGCGACAGTATAGGTGAGGTAATAGTTCACCGGATATCAACATCCCTCCAACATTCCCCTGAGAGTGGCCATAGTCTGTTTTATTTCAAAGTTACCGGACAACTCCTTTTCGATCTTCTTGCATGAGTGTATAACGGTGGAGTGGTCCTTACCTCCGAAAGAAGAGCCTATCTCCGGAAAGGATGCGTTACAGCACACCCGTGACAGATACATAGCTATCTGCCTGGGAACGGCGATATTCTTTGGACGCCTCTTCGACTTTAGATCTGATACTTTAATATTGAAATAGGAAGCAACTACCTTTTGTACCCTTTCTATGGTTATCAGACGTTGAGTCTTATCCTTTACTAGGCGCTTGAGGGTCTCCTGGGCCATCGAGATGGTTATCTCCCGGCACGTTAACGAGGAGACAGCACCTATCCGGATGAGGTAGCCCTCCAACTCCCTTATATTCGATGTGTCTATGGAGGCCAGATAGAGGGCTACATCGTCCGGCAACTTTATATTCTCTATCTCGGCCTTCTTTTTTACTATGGCTATCTTTGTCTCCGTGTCCGGAGGCTGTATGTCGGCAACCAGGCCCCATTCAAAACGACTCCGTAATCTTTCCTCGATTCCATCGATATCTTTAGGGTACCTGTCACTTGTAACTACGATCTGCTTATGCGACTCGTAGAGGGCGTTAAAGGTGTGGAAGAACTCCTCTTGCGTTCTTTCCTTTTTACCACCGGCCCAAAACTGTATATCATCTATCAACAGAAGGTCGGCATTCCTGAACTTGCTGCGGAATTCCGGCATCCTGTTCTGTCCCACAAGCTTTATGAATTCATTCATAAACTTTTCCGATGTATAGTAGCATACCCTTGCGGATTCATGGTTTTTCAAGACCTTATGGCCTATGGCCTGCAGAAGGTGTGTCTTGCCGAGACCCACGCCTCCATATATGAAGAGCGGATTGTACTTCGTGGAGAGATGGTTGGCCACGGCCAGACAGGCGGCGTGCGCGAACTCGTTACCCTTGCCCACAATAAAGTTGTCAAATGTATACTTCGGGTTGAATGCCTGTCCAGTAAGTGACTGTTTTGCAATGATTTTTTTTTGAATCCTGGCAGGCCCAATAACCCCTTTTTTCTTTAATATTTCTCTGTTTACCTTGAGATCGAGGGAGTATTGCCTTTTGGTTATGCCATGGATGGTATCGAGTATCTGAGAGAGATAGTTATCCTTTATCCATTCAAGAAAGAACTTGTTCGGCACGCCGAGTTCAAGGGTGGTTTCGTTGCCGCCGATCAGCGATATCGGTTTGAACCACGTATTAAACAACTGTGGATTTAGCCTTTTGGAAAACTCCGTAAGACAATTATGCCATATTTCGTTTGCATTCATTTGAATGTGCCGTAGAATACGAAAGACGTGAGGATATTCACAGAGTTATAAACACCTGTTGATAACTCTACCTTTGGGTACAGGTCAATTTAACAGAGAAGTTGAGACATTTCAAGCGTTATTTCCTGTCAATGACAGGAAAATGCACGGCTGGGGAATATAGTTAAGGATTCTCTATACTTGAACATGCCTACGAGCGCATACAAAACACCGCTTCTTTCATGCGAAGATACAATACATCCCGCTGCATGGAGCTTCACACCACCGGCGCATATGATAGGGGTGTATATTTACGACTGGTTGTTTCATGGCTTCTAAAAACTGTGACTGCTCTTCATGAGGAGCCCTACCCCGAGGTAGGTAAAGAGTACTATGATGAAGCCCAATACAGCCGCCACAGCCGACCCCGTATTACGCCACTCCTTTATATAGCTAACATGCATAGCCCCGGCATAGTAGAACCAGACGATGAAGGACCATATTACCTTCGGTTCCCACAGCCAGTAGGTACCCCATGCGAGGTATCCCCAAACCGCGCCGGAGAACATTGAGACGGAAAAGAGGAAGAACCCCCATAAAATACCCCTGTTGACCATGTCCAGCATATTCCTGTGACCGGCAGACGACTTGCCGTCCTTGGATATATATTTCAAGAGGTATACCACCGCCGCCGAAAACGAGAGGGTGAACAGTGCGTAGGAGGCGAATGAGGTGATAACGTGGATCTCAAACCACCACGTCCTCAGTATCAGTGTGAGGGCCTTTGGAGGCGTCTCGTTGAAGAGGGCGAAGACCAGTGCGATACAGGCTATTGGGATGTTGAGAAGCACGGTCAACCGTTCCTCATAGCGTAATACAACGATCAAACTGACCAGGATGATGCACCAGCTATAGAAGAGGAGTGTTTCGAAGATGGAGAGGATCGGTGTATGGCCCGCCTCAATGGTCCTCATTAAGAGGACGGCGGTGTGAACAAGAAGGCCGACAGAGAGTACCAGCCTGGACGGCAACTTGGCTGCATCCTTTCCCGTCAAGGCGTGTATCGCCATGAGGGAAAAGGCCAGGGCGTATGATAATACTACGACATATATCAGCGGTTTGATCATCATCTGTCCCCCTCTTCACCCCATATATACTTATGTAGTTGTATCTGGAGACGCACGGTCAACCGGTCTTCTAGTACCCACTCTGCCAGCGCCCTTATCTCCATTCCCGGTGTTACAGGAGAGAAGAGGATACCGCAGCCCCTGTTCAGGAGATGTTTCTCCAGAAAGGTCCTGGAGAACTCATAGTCTCTCCTGTTGGCTATCACGAACTTGACTTCGTCATCGTGTGTGATGTAATCGATATTCTTTCCTAGGAAACTCCCTCCGGAGCCGCTGGAAGGGCATTTAATATCTACGATCTTTTTTACCAGGGGATTAACCCGGTCCAGCGGCACGGCTCCATTTGTCTCGAGCAGAACGGTATACCCTCCGGCGATGAGCCCGTCCAGCAGTGCGATAGTTGCCGCCTGGTTAAGCGGCTCACCACCCGTCACCTCTATCAAGTCGCATCTGTACCGTTCCGTTTCTTTAATAATCTCCTCTACAGTGAGGGAGGTTTCTTCTCCAGGTTCTCTGGCATACCTGGTATCACACCAGCTGCATTCGAGCTGGCAACCGGAGAGCCTGATGAATATACAGGGGAGCCCGGCGTACTTGGACTCCCCCTGGATACTGAAGAAGATATCGGAGACCTTTAGAACCATTATTCCTGCTTGTCTTCCTCTGTGCGAGCGGCCGTCCCCTTCCCCTTTCCAAAGGCCTTAAGGGTACGGGCCAAATAGTGCAGTTTCTCCGCTACAAGGAAGTTGACCGCGCCTTCGGGGTACTTTCCGTCCGCCTGTATCTCGCCGGCGGGGACGCCTGTCAGTATCTCAATGCCCTGGTCGACATGCTCGATGGGGTATATTGAAAAAAGACCGTCTCTAACGGCCTCTACCGCCTCTATCTTGAGCATGAGATTGCGCACGTTTTTCTTCGGTATAATAACACCTTCGCCCCCGGAAAACCCCTTTGCGGCACAGAGGTCGAAGAAGCCCTCGATCTTCTCGTTTATACCCCCTACGGGCTGGACTTCGCCCAATTGATTCATGGAACCCGTTACCGCTATCCCTTGGCTGAGAGGGAGGTTGGACAGGCTGGAGACAAGGGCGTAAAACTCCGTACAAGTAGCGCTGTCCCCTTCGACTTCTTCATAGAGTTGTTCGAAACATATATAAGCCGAGAGACTTACCGGTATGTCCCTGGCAAACTTTTCCCCAAGGTAGCTTGTGAGGATCATCAATGCCTTGTTGTGTATGCGGCCGCTCATCTTGACCTCGCGCTCAATATTCACGACGCCGGAGTCTCCAAGGTATGTTCTTGCCGTGATCCTGGCGACCTTGCCGAAGCTGTAATCTCCGAGGTCTATAACAGCAATACCGTTTATCTGACCGACTACTTTGCCCTTCGTGTCTATAAGAAAGGTACCTTCCCTTATGAGTTCCCTTATACGGTCCTCTATACGTGAATTCCTGTAGATCTTCTCCCGTATGGCCTCTTCCACGGTCTCTGAGGTGACGAAGTTGCTCTTTTCAACCGATGCCCAGTAGCTAGATTCTCTCAGAAGATCGGCGATCTTCCCAAATTTTGCTGTAAGCTTCTCCTGGTGCTCCGCTATCCTGGAGGCGTACTCTATGACCCGTGCCACCCCGGTCCTGTCAAAGGGGAGGAGTTCCTCTTCCCTGCATCTGGCGGCTATGAAGCTCGTATAGAGGTCGATGGTTTCCTTCGTCATCGGCATCCTCTCATCGAAGTCAGCCTTGACCTTGAAGAGTTTCTTATATTCCGCGTCCATGTTGTAGAGGATGTAGTATATGTATGGTTCGCCTATGAGTATGACCTTTATGTCGACCGGTATGGATTCCGGTTTCAATGTGGTTGTAGAGACCAACCTGTACTGTTCCCAGACATCTTCTATCTTGACCTCGCGGGTTTTGATCATTCTCTTCAGGGCATCATAAGAAAAGATATTTCGCAGCAGATCCAAGGCATTTATCACAAGGTAACCGCCATTGGCCCTGTGGATGGAACCCGCCTTGATCATGGTAAAGTCCGTTACGGCTACACCGTATTGTACCCTGTGCTCTATCCTCCCGAAGAGGTTGTAGTAGGTGGGGTTCGGCTCGACCACCACGGGACTTCCCTGGGCATCTTCGTTATTTACTATAAGATTTATACTATATCTCTCAAAGCTCACCTCGACCTTCGGGAGCTTTAACCCGGGCAACATCAGGGGGGGTTCCTCTTTCGGCCTGAAGTCGTCGATATGTTCCAGTATGTCCTCTTGAACCAGCTGTATATAGTCGATGATCTTTGGGAACTCCCGGAAGGCTTCGAGAAGCTCGTTGATGAGTGGAGTTACTACGTACTGGACAACCTCTCTGTCGAGGACACGTATCCTCTCCTTGGTCTCCTTTTCTATAGTTCGTATCTCCCGGATGGTGTCTGCCAGTTTGTCCTGCAAGAAGCGATTATCCGTTTCGATCCTTGCCTTCTCTTCCTTAGTAAGAGCCTCGAATGCCTCTTGGGAGAGGGGTTTTCCGTCCTTGGCCGGCAGTACGGACAGGCCACTGGCCGACCTCTTGAGGATGAAGCCCCTCACCTGGGCCTGCTGCTCCATCCTGTGTAAGAACACCTTACTCCTTTCCTGTTGCCCTTCGTATATCTCGTCGCGGTGGTTTTCGTACTCCTTGCTTTCGAATACCTTTGGTATGTCCCGTATAAGTGCGTTTACCAGTTTTTCCATATCCATCTTGAACTTCGAACCCATACCGGCGGGAAGGGAGAGGGCCTTCGGCCTGTCAGGGTCTGAAAAGTTGAATACATAACACCAGTCATCCGGCGCCTCCTCTCCTGTTGCCCTCTTTTCTAACCGGGCCCTCACAATGGAGGCTTTCCCGGTTCCGCTGCTGCCGAGGACGTATATATTGAACCCCTGGCTCTTGAAATCAAGCCCGAAATCCAGAGAGTGCAGCGCGCGTTCCTGTCCTACCACTTCGTCGACCGACGGTATATCCGCGGTAGTTTCGAAGGTAAATCGGCCGGGATCGCATGTCCACCGCAGGTTGTCCGGTTGTAAGGGCTGAACCTTGCCTGGCATCTCAACCTCCGTTATGATGACCCTTAGTACGCTGTTTCCTTCACAGGTGGGGCATTCAACTTAAAGTGTAGTGTAAAAGATATTGTATCGCTGGGCAAGTGTTTTGTCTACGGCCTCTATAATCTCCCTTTGGCTATGCATTGCGCCCTCTTCGATGTCGATGTGTGTGCTGAAGACATAGGTGTTGGAGCAGATGCTCCATATATGGAGGCTGTGCAGCCTTTCAATCCCGTCTATCGCGATATGGCTCTGTTGAGATCTATATCCCTCGGAACGCCTTCGATAAATATGCGTGACGACTCCTGCAGTATTCTCACGGAGTCGGAGAGGATGATGAGGGCGATGGCTATGCTGACTAGAGGGTCAAAGATCACTTTGCCGGCCAAGTATATTACTACACCGCCAATTATGACACCTATGGATGCCAGTGCGTCTCCTATCACGTGGTAGAGGGCGCTCTTGATATTAAGGTCTCTTTTCGCACCCTTATTGAGCCATGATGCGACGAATACATTCACTATGAGGCCGACGATAGCCACGATGATTACGCCTTTACCCCCTTCACAGAGGGTGGAGTCGGGAGCCTGAAATATGCCTTGTAGAAGATGACCGCTGCCATAATCGTCAGCAGAAAACTATTTATGAATGATGCGAATACCTCCACCCTGTGCCATCCGAAGGTCTTGGTCTCTGTAGGAGGCATTTCGAAGAGATAGATCACAAGGAGGCTTGTGGAGAGGGCGAAGAGGTCCATGAACACATGGGCGGAATCGGAGAGTAGCGCGAGACTATTGGTTAGATAGACGCCGACAACCTTTGAAACCAGTATAATGGATGTTAATACTGTTGTGAGCTTGAAGCGTCTTTTGGTTGTCTCTTTATTCTCAATGTCTTTGACCCTGGAGTGCATACCTCTTTCAAACAAACCCTTGTTCAGAGGGGGGACGGCGATATGCCTACTCAACGAGTGTAAGCCATGCCTTATACTTGCTGTCTTTACCTCTGATAACCTCGAAGAACTTTTCCTGGATAGTTTGTGTGATCGGTCCTGGTATCCCACGGCCTATCATTCTGTTGTCGACCTCCCTTATTGGGGTGATCTCTGCGGCTGTGCCGGTCATAAATACCTCGTCGGCTATATATAGTTCATCCCTGGTGAACCGCTCTTCCACAACCTTGAAACCACTATCCTCCGCTATGCGTATGACGGAGTCCCTCGTTATTCCCTGCAAGACAGATGTCAGGGTCGTGGTCTTTAGGACGCCATTCTTGACGATGAAGATGTTTTCACCACTGCCTTCGGAGATATATCCCTCCGTATCCAGAAGTATGGCCTCATCATAGCCCGCTCGGCTTACTTCTCTTTTGGATAGTATGGAGTTTACATAGTGTCCAACCACCTTTGCCTTCGTCATGGCAGTGTTGACATGGTGCCTTGTATATGAAGATATCTTTACTCTTATACCGTTTTTGAGGCCCTCTTCACCGAGATACGCACCCCACTCCCATGCGGCGACTGAGACTCGGACGGGATTGTCCTTCGGGAAGAGTCCCATACTGCCGGCTCCAAGGAATACAAGGGGTCTGATGTATGCCTCTTCCAATTCGTTGGCCTGTAGGGTGTCGAAGAGGGCCCTGGAGAGTTCGCTCTTGGAAAAGGGGATATCCATCTCGACTATATGGGCGGAGTCATACAACCGGTCGATGTGCTCTTTAAGCCTGAAGACAGCGCTTCTCCCGTCCTCGCGCCTGTAGCAGCGTATACCCTCGAAGACACCCATACCGTAGTGAAGTGTATGGGTAAGGATATGTACCTTGGCATCTTTCCAATCTACCAGCCTGCCGTCCATCCAGATCTTTTGTCCATTTGCCACGTCTATTCTCCTTATGTTAATTGGTCATGTCGTCGGAGTGTTCGTCTTTATATTGAAGCTCCCTGCAGCAGGCAGGGAATCTCCTCATGCAAGGAATTATCCGATTATATTTCGCTCGCTATGCATGTTAAGAGCTCTCGATATGGGTTTACGGGAGAACACCGGTTAACCGCGGAATAGCCGCATCAACCACTCCGCTCTCGTCGAAGATTTATTCATTTAATACACTATTATCCCGCTTACAGTCAACAAGACAAGTTGTTGTTAATACTTACCGGATCCCGTTAGAGAGCGGGATTAGGGCGCTTATTGTTTGTATGTAAAACGGTGCATACCGCCGCCGTCCATGCACTTGGGAGGGACCCATATGTTGCTAGGGAATGTGCGGGAATCCTTGCCGGAACCACTATATTTTCAGGGGCCGGTGGCATGACTACAGGCACAAAGAGACATAAGATCGAAGATGTTGCCTGTTAGTTTGCCTCTATTTCCCGATTTGTGTGGAGGTGCGTGACGACGGCGCCCATCTTCCCGCCCATCACACAATTTCCTTCAAAGATAGAACCATCGGCGATGATAAGGCTTGGCGTCTTTATGTCTCCGTACATCCTTCCCGGGGCCATAATCTCGACCTTTTTTGTTGCCTCTATCTCGCCATGTACCTCCCCGGAGATCAGTGTGGTATCCACCCTTATCTTGGCCTCGACCATGGCGTCTTCTCCTATAATCAACGTACCGGTACCATCGATCTCTCCGCTGAACTTGCCGTCGATCCTTAGTTCCCCTTCGAAAGACATCTTCCCGGTAAGGCTTACACCCTTCCCGATAAATCCCCTGAGTTGAGGATCTAAACTCTCGTTTTCATTGGCTTTTCCAAACATGACCAACCCTCCTTTTAGCGGTAGTTGATGGACCTGAAGATCTCCAGTAGCCGATCCAATTCGTCCCGTGAATAGAATTCCACCTCTATCTTTCCCTTACCGTTCTTGTCCTTGACAGAGACCTTTGTTCCGAAGAGCCCTTTCAATTCGGTTTCCAGGGAAGAGAGGGGGGATGTCCCGGATGTCCTTCTCATCCTGCCGGTCTCCGAGGCGTAGCCCTTGACCATACGCTCCGTCTCTCTGACGGATAGACTCCTGGTAACGATCTTTCTCAATATGTTCCGTTGTTTGGCATGATTATCGAGGGCTAAGAGCGCCCTGGCATGACCCATGGCGATAGATCCCTTGACGAGGGCCTCCCTGACGTCCAGGGGCAGTTTCAACAGCCTCAGATAGTTTGACACGGTGGCCCTCTCTTTTCCAACCCTCTTGGCCACCTCTTCCTGCGACAGCGAGAACCTTCCCATGAGTTCTCTGTAGGCCTCGGCCTCTTCCAGGGCATTCAGGTCCTCCCTCTGGATATTCTCGATTATGGCCAGCTCAAGACTGTCTTCGTCCGATGCATCTATTATTATTACAGGTACTTCCCGCAGGCCTGCAAGCTTTCCCGCCCGCCACCGCCTCTCTCCCGCTATGAGCTCGTACCGGTCGTCCTTTCGCCGGACGAGCAGTGGCTCGATGATCCCTTTTTCTTTAATGGAGTCGGCCAGCTCCTTTAATTTAGCCTCATCGAAGTTGCGCCTTGGCTGGAGCCTGCCAGGTATAACATGTTCGATAGGGCAGTGGGTGTAACCCCCTTTTTTGTCCGCTCCTTTTATTAGTGCACCAAGCCCTTTACCCAGGGCCTTTCTTTTTGTCAACAAAGCACGCTCCTTCATGGCCTTTTGTTTTTGTGGATCAGCTCCTTTGCCAAGTCCATGTAATTTACGGCGCCCTTCGAGAGTATATCATAGAGGATCACCGGCCTGCCGAAACTGGGGCTCTCGCTGAGCCTTACATTTCTATGTATTATCGTCTCAAAGACCTCATCACTAAAGTGATTTTTCGCCTCTTCGACAACCTGGTGCGCTAAGTTGTTCCTGGGATCGAACATGGTCAGCAGGATGCCCTCTATTGCAAGGTTGGGGTTCAAGCTTTCCCTGATAAGCTCTATAGTCCGCAGAATCTCGCTGATACCCTCGAGGGCGTAATATTCGCACTGTAACGGGATAAGCACGGAGTCGGATGCGGTGAGGGCGTTAACCGTCAAGAGATTCAGCGAAGGAGGGCAGTCCACCAGTATATATTCGAAGTCATCTACAATCCCCCGCAGGGCCTCCTTAAGACCGCTTTCTTTGTTATCTGCCTCCATAAGCTCAACCTCCGCACCGATGAGGTCCACGGTAGCCGGAACGGCCTTTAAGAATGCAATCTCGGTATCACATATCACATCATGTAACCGCCTCTGCCCGATGATCACATCGTATATAGTCTCCTTTGGACCACCCTTGACGAGCCCCACGCCGCTGGTGGCGTTTCCCTGAGGGTCGAAATCAACCAGTAATACCTTCTTCTCCGCTACGGCAAGGGAGGCGGACAGGTTGACGGCCGTGGTAGTCTTCCCAACACCACCTTTTTGATTTGCGATCGAGATTGTCTTGCCCATAAGATTAAACATTTTGAAGATGCGCAGTAGGTGTAACGGGAGGTTCCCCACACCCGGGGCCCTCCTACCCATTGCCAAGAACTTCCATGGTAACATACCATGTCCTTTTTGCAAAAACTTTTCGCATGTTCCACGTGGAACATCGACGAGAGGGAGTAGGTAAGCGGAGAAAGTTTCTTGCTATGTATGAATACTTTGTATATACTAAGGCCGGTCAAATTGCAAGATAGTATGTGCGCAATGATCCCCGGCCTGTGATATTGAGGAGCCTGATGAGGGGAAAAGAGAGGTCTCTCCCAAAGATATCCGCACCAACCGTATCGGGTATTCTTGTGCGTACACGGTTGTTCAGGCTCTTGGATAAGGCACGGAGTCGGCCTGTTATCTGGCTTGCCGGCCCGCCCGGTACCGGTAAGACCACGTTGGTGGCCAGCTATCTCCAAAATAGGAGATTGACGGCTCTATGGTACCAGATCGACTTCGGCGATGAGGATGTGGCTTCATTCTTTTACTACATGGGCCTTGCCGGTAGGCGTGTGGCGCCGCGCAAGCGTAAACCACTGCCTCTTCTCACACCGGAATACCTGGCGGGTCTGGCTGCGTTTTCACGAAACTACTTCCGGGACCTCTATAACCGCATCAGACCTCCCGGCATCCTTGTTCTGGACAACTACCATGAAATCCCGCTAGAATCCCCCTTACACGAAGCCTTGCAGAATGGCCTGGCCGAGATTCCGCAGGGTGCCAATGTTATTATCATCAGCCGTACCGATCCACCTCCGTATTTGGCCAGATTGCGTGCCAACCAGGCCATGGAGATTATAGGGTGGGATGATTTGCGCCTTACCTCGAAGGAGAGCCTTGGCATCGCCGTGCTCCGCAGTGGCAATAAAAGGATCTCTATGGAAAGCTTAAAGAAGATCCATGAAGAGACCCAGGGATGGGTGACCGGATTGGTGTTGCTGCTGGAGCAGTTGACGCATGGTGCCGTTCGCAGACCGCTTGTGGATGGAACTGGCCATGGCGTGCTTTTTGATTACTTTGCCGGTGAGATCTTCCAACGGGCTGAGGAGGAGGTGCAAACCTTTCTCTTAAAGACCGCGGTATTGCCGAAGATTACCATCCCTATGGCTGAGCGATTGACCGGCAGTCGCCGCTCGAGGCAAATCCTCACGGACCTGACCCGAAGAAACTACTTTACGACGAAACATCCTGCTGCCACTCCCACGTATGAATACCATCCTCTTTTCCGGGAGTTCCTGTTGGCAAGAGTGGAGGCGACATTTGATAGTCAGGCACTGCGTGTAGTACAGCAGGACGCCGCGCGCCTCCTGGCGGAGGCGGGACAGCTCGATGAGGCCGCTTCTCTGCTTCAAAGGAGCAAAGATTGGGAGGCGCTGGCCGCACTGGCGGTTACGCATAGCCGGGTGTTGTTACGGTGTGGCCGTAATATGACGTTACGTGCCTGGCTCGAAGGCCTTCCAGAGACAGTGCTGGAACAGGCGCCGTGGTTGTTGTTTTGGTTAGGTGCGGCCTATCAGCCCTTTGACATTGCCAAGGGCCGTCAGTACTATGAACGGGCCTATGAGGGATTTAAGGGCTGTGAGGATGTTTCCGGTAGCTTTCTCGCCTGGGCCGGTGTGGTCGAAACCTTCATCTATGAATGGGGCGACTTCAAGCCGCTGGACAGGTGGATCGCTGAAATAGAAGATCTCCTGGCGCGCTATCCACAATTTCCCACACCGGAGATCGAGGGGCGGGTGGTGGCCGGCCTCTTTACAGCCCTCATGTACCGGCAGCCGGGACATCCCGACCTCCCCATCTGGGCTGAGCGGTTGCAGCAACTGCTTGAAAACAGTCCGGACACCCCGTTGCGCATGCTCATGGGGAACCATTTGCTACTCTATCATACCTGGTGGAGCGGTGATTTGGCAAAGGGGGCCAATCTTGTCAAGACATTGGAGCCATTGAGCCGAACCCAGGAACTGACACCGTTCACACGTATTGCATGGCAAGCGATCAGGGCCGCTTACCTGTGGATGGTTGGGGATAGTGCCGCGTGTTTGCAGGCCGTGAGGCAGGGGCTGGATACGGCGGATACAACCGGTGTGCACTTATGGGACTTCATGTTGCTGGCCCAGGGGGTTTGGGGTTCACTTATGTCGGGCGACCTTGCAGGTGCGCGTGTATTTTTAAAGAAGATGGCCGGGATTATGAATCCCAGCCGCTATCTTGACGTCGGCCACTTTCAGTTCCAGGCATTCACCGAGGCCATGCATCGGGACGATGCAACCCAGATGTTGGAGCACGCAGAGGCCGCCTATCGCCAGACACTGAAGGCTGGTGCCCCGTGGGCGCAGGGGATTGTAGTGCGCACTTTGGCGCGGGCGCATTTCACCTCCGGTGCCCGCTCCAAGGCAAAGGCCCTTATTGCTCAGGCCAGGCAGATTGCCCGTGATTGCAATAGTAAGACGCTGGCATTTACTGCTTTACAGGCCGAGACCGAATTTGCATTCGAGGAGGGGGATGAGGAGACCGGGCTGGAGCTACTGCGCGAATTCCTTGTATTGAGCCGGCAACAGGGTATCGTCAATTCGTCTTCCTGGCGCTCTTCCGTGATGGTCCGGCTCTTTACCAAGGCCCTCGAGCACAACATCGAAGTTCCTTATGTGCAGTCTATCATTCGTAGACGGAACCTGATCCCCGATGATCCACCCCTTTATCTGAATAATTGGCCATGGCTGGTGAAGGTCTACACCCTCGGCCGGTTTTCGATCACCGTCGATGGTAAGCCGATGCCGGTAGGTCGTCGCGGCCGGCACCAGAGACCACTGGCGTTGCTAAAGGTCCTGATAGCCTTTGGTGGAAAGACGGTCAGCCAGACCGCCCTCAGCGATGCCTTGTGGCCCGAGGCTGAAGGGGACGCCGCTCGGCGTGACTTTGACACCACACTATATCGGCTGCGGAGGCTTATTGGAGACGAAAAGGTAGTTGTGCTCGAAGGGGGCAGGCTCACCCTCGATTCCAGGTACTGCTGGCTGGATATATGGGCCCTCGAGCGCCACCTTGGCCAGCTTGACCGGATACTGAAGGACGGGACCGGAGGACATGACCTACAGACTCTCCTGGCCCTTACGGACCAGGTCTTTTCCCTCTACCAGGGCCCCTTCCTGCGGGAGGACGGTGAAGAAAGTTGGTCATTACTTTGCCGTGAGAGGATACACTCCCGAACCATGACGTTGCTTGACCGCCTCGGACGCCATTGGGAAGAGGCGGAACGGTGGGAGCAGGCCATCACCGTCTATCAG
>WGFD01000108.1 GCA_015492395.1 Deltaproteobacteria bacterium
ATTTATTCTTACTCTTCTTCTTACGGTTCGGATCACTTGAAGGTGGCTTACTACTATTTCTGCTGTTCAGGTCCAAACGGTTGGCAAGCAACTTTATCACCACAACCATCATGCCAAACATAGACTTTAATGCAGGCGACAAATTCTTTTCTTCTTCCAGAAGTATTTCTGCCTTTTTGAGCATTGCATCTATGTCAATGTTGTCTGCATTCATCCGGTATCCCTGATAGCCTTCCATTTAATATGGTGGACATTGTATCATAGGATTTTAGAACCGGATTTTTCGTCCTGTGATCTGTTCTAAGCGGTTTATTTTTTGTCGACGGCCCCTTTCCTGTCCCTCTAAGTTTATGCTCTATATGGACTATCTTGGCTTTGATGAACCTGCAATATAAACAAACTGAAGAGTTTATTGAAAAAGTTGTTGCTCTAAAAAACGTGTCAAGTAAAAAATTATGTTTTTCGCTGAATAGTTACACAGAGATTAAAGATAAAATCCTTTCTCGGGACCAGTAAGAACGCCGTTCTGCCTGTGCATGTACGCACGCAGACAAGGCTTACTCAGATATGGGTGGCCATGAGCTATTATCTGCTCCTGACTTACATCAAGTATCAGACCAGGTACCGTCATTCATTGCTGAATCTGAGCCGTGTTATACGGGAAACGCTGTTTGACCGAAAGGCCCTTGTAGATATACTGACCCTTAAACCTGAGCGATTGCGGAGCGTACAGGATGAACCCATACAAGGGACGCTATTTTAACCGGACTGTACTGCTCATACAATTAAAAGCGCAACGACAAAAGAGGCAAAAAGCCCGCTGGATTTTTAGGGCGCGTTTCTCTTATATTCTTACTCCTTCCAACTTCAGGAGCGCCCTCTTGACGGTCAGACCGCGGCCCGCGCTGTACCCCCCCAAGCCGCCATCCCTGCGGATTATCCTGTGGCATGGAACTACTATGGGAACGGGGTTCCTGGCGCATGCCATACCGACCGCCCTCGCGGCCTTCGGTCTTCTCACCTTCTCCGCCAGATCACCGTAACTCTTCGTCTCCCCGTAGGGGATTGCCGTCATCTCATCCCAGACCATGGACTCAAATGGCGTGCCGGCCGGATCCAGGGGAAGATCGAAACTTGAAAGACGCCCTGCGAGGTATTCCCCGATCTGATGGCGGGCATCGTGTATAATCGCGCGCCCCTCGCCACCGGCGCCAGCCCACGATTCGTGCCTGACTGGGACGGAACCATACTTCTTCCGCAGCCACAGCAAGGATTCCCTTTCGGACTCGCCGATCGAGATATCACAGACACCCCGTTCGGTCGCGGCTATCAGGATGGCGCCGACCGGCGACGCAATCCGCGCATAAGTAATCGCGGGTGGCCTCTCTCTCCCCACGTCGACCATATCCGGCAGGCTAAAGGCGGTTAATGCCGTTAAGCGCCGCCACCTTGTACGCATCCGAGAGTGTCGGAAAGTTAAACACGGCATCCACGAAGTAGTCGATCGTCCCGCCGCAGGAGAGTATCGCCTGGCCTATGTGTATGAGATCGGTGGCCCTCTCACCGATGATATGCACCCCCAGCAGCTTCCGGGTCTTCCTGTGAAAGAGGAGTTTCAGCATCCCGTGGATATCGCCGATGATCTGCCCCCGTGCGACCTCGTTAAAGAACGCCTGGCCCGCCTCATAGGGTATACCCTTCCCGGTGAGACTTTCTTCAGTCTCCCCCACCATAGATATCTCGGGGATGGTGTATATTCCGGTAGGGATGTGTACGGGATAGGCGGACAAGTGACACTCGTCCAAGAAGGCCTGGCACACCACCTTCCTTCCCTGTTCCATTGCGGTCGCGGCCAGCGCGGGGTGGCCGATAACATCACCGATGGCGAATACAGAGGGGACCGTGGTGCCAAAGAACTCGTTAACAGGGATAAGTCCCCTTGGAGTCGGCTCTATCCCTATGGACTGGATGTTGAGGTCCGCCGTGTTGCCTACCCTGCCCATCGTATACAATAGCTTCTCCGATATGACCGTCTTCCCGCTTTCCATATGAGCCGCAACCCTCTCCGGCCCCTCAATGCTCACATCCACCACCTTCTCATTCAGCCGCAACACTATGCCGGAGTGCCTCATCCAGTAAGAGAGGCTATTCACTATCTCGCCGTCTATGAAGTGCAAGAGCCTATCACGCTTCTCTATCAGCGTAACCTTCACTCCGAGACAGGAGAATATGGAGGCATACTCGCAACCAATGACCCCTCCCCCAAGGATGGTCAGCCTCTCGGGGATGGCATCAAGCTTCAGTATACTGTCGCTGTCGTATATATGTCTCCCGTCAAAATCCAGTCCATCCGGATGGTGGGGTTTCGAACCGGTGGCGACTACGATTACATCTCCACAGTAGTCTACATCTCTCTCCGCATTCTGGACGGTCAGGGTGTGCTCATCCTTGAAAGAGGCCTTGCCGTATACAACATCGATATTATTCTTCGTCAGATGGTCTGCTATAACCTCCATCTGCCTCTGTATGACGGTATCCTTCCTGTGCATGAGCTCCTGGAGGGTGACATCCCTTCCAATGGTATAGTAAAACCCGTGGATCACCCTCTGCCTCAGACTGGCGATATAAAGAGCGGCTTCCCGCAGTGTCTTGCTCGGCAGGGTTCCGGTACGCAGACCGGTGCCGCCGAGATAGGGCTCCTTCTCTATAATGACCGCCTTCTTGCCGAGTTTAGCCGCCTGTATGGCGGCCTTCTCGCCGGCCGGGCCTGAACCTATTACAAGGATATCGTAGCGCTTCACCGACTAACCTCTCTTATGGTCTCCTGCCCCTGACTATAACGTATCAGCGGGCATACTCAAGCATAATGGTATTAATCAATCGGATTGTCAAACATTTTTTGCCAGACGTCCATTAAAATACTGTTGTCAACAAATGGAAATGTCCGGTTTTATGACAAATGAAATGTCCGGTTTTTGTTGTCTAAAGGAAAGCCCTGGAGGGCGGA
>WGFD01000109.1 GCA_015492395.1 Deltaproteobacteria bacterium
CTAATTGCGGAAGTAGATATCATTTCGGGCAATTTTACGCATCGGAATGAAAAGTGGAAGAAACTATCAAAAGGTCTTACAGGGAAAGCATCAAGGTCAAAGAGGAGTTCTTCAAGAAGAATATTGAGACCGTCATCCTCTCCTCCAGGACTATCGCGGATGCCTTTACCTCCGGCTGTAAGTTACTCATCATAGGCAATGGAGGGAGTGCCGCAGATGCGCAGCATATCGCCGCGGAGTTTGTCAACAGGTTCGTGATAGAGCGCCCGCCTCTGCCGGCGATAGCACTGACAACGGACTCTTCATTACTTACGAGTATAGGTAATGATTACGAATTCGAACAGGTCTTCTCCAAGCAGGTCAAGGCGTTGGGCAGGGAAGGAGACGTACTGCTTGCTATCTCCACGAGTGGCAGCTCAGCGAATATCATTAAGGCGCTTAAAACGGCCGGAGACAGCGGGATCACTACGATAGGCCTTACAGGTAAAGACGGGGGCAGGATGGCTAATATGGTGGATATCCACCTCCACGCCGAGTCCGGTGTAACAGCCAGGGTGCAGGAGGTCCATATTACTGTCTGCCACATCATCTGTGAGCTGGTAGATTATATACTATTCCAAAAGGCGGGCCGGATTTGAAGTGGAAGTTTAAACCTATCTCGCTCAGGGGTCTCAAGACATATTCCGTAAAAGATAGAAAGAGTAAGGTGGAGGTGAAGAGCTTTGCGAGACCTCTTGTCGGTGGCGCTTCTTTCGGTGAATTCCTGAGTTCGCTTCCTGATATCCTCGCGGCTAGGGATATCAAGGATGTGGCCGATGCGATAGTGGCGGCTCACCGGGGAGGAAGGACCGTGGTTGTCGGCATGGGCGCGCATGTCGTCAAGGTCGGTCTTGCACCGATTATAATAGACCTTATGGAGCGGGGCATCATCAACGCAGTCGCTATGAATGGCGCCGGTATCGTCCACGACTTTGAAGCCGCATTTGCGGGAAGGACTTCCGAGGATGTGGATGCGGAGCTCGGCAGAGGTTCCTTCGGTATGAGCCGGGAAACCGGCCAGCTCCTTAACGATGCTATCAGCCGGGGGATTCGGAAGGGCTGGGGTATCGGCAGGTCTGTAGGCGAGATGATATATCGCTCCCGCTTTCCTTACAGGGATTGCAGTATCCTCGCGGCTGGGACCAGGTTGCACGTACCGGTAACGGTCCATGTGGCTATAGGAACGGATATACTCCATATACACCCTCGTATGGATCCCGCCGCTACTGGAAAGGGAACGCACATGGACTTCAGGCTCTTGGCAGGGGTGGTGGCGTCCCTGGAGGAAGGTGTATACTTGAATATAGGTTCAGCGGTGCTCCTGCCGGAGATCTTCCTTAAGGTGCTTACACTTGTCCGGAACAAAGGCCACATAGTGAAAAACTTCACCACGGTCAATATGGACTTTATCCAGCATTACAGGCCTGTTACTAATGTCGTAAACAGACCTACAAGGGAAGGTGGCCGGGGATACGCCTTGACAGGCCACCATGAGATAATGGTGCCATTGTTGGCGGCTGCGATCAATGAGGGTCTGAGCCGCTCCTAACCATACCCTTCCTCTCTCCAAGGAAGTTTCCTGTAATTTGCCGGATGTATATGCCGTTCCGGTGCTTACCAGTAAATAGCGAAGGATTTCAGGAGAGTTATGTCGAAAAATATTAATAAAAGGGCTACTCCAAGAAAAAAGGCATTGGATATCCTAATAAGGCTTGATAAAGGGGATGGGTATCTTGATGTCCTGGCAGGGGCTCTTCTGGGGGATCTTGCAGGGCTGGACAGGGCCTTTGCGATGGAGCTTGCTTATGGTGTTACAAGATGGTTGATCAAGCTGGACTGGATAATAAACTTCTTTTCCACTGTTAAGGTCGGAAGGATGGAACGACTAGTACTGAATGTATTAAGGCTTGGTGTCTATCAGTTGCTCTTTCTCAACAAGGTTCCCCCCCATGCTGCGGTAGACGAATCCGTGAAGCTGATTAAGGGGGTTAAGAACAGGAGGAAGAGGGACTTTGTCAACGCCGTCTTACACAAGGTGGATAGGGAGAGGATGAGGATCATCTTTCCGAATATCAGGACGGAACCGGTCAGATACCTTTCAGTCGTACATTCCCACCCCGAGTGGCTTGTAAAGAGGTGGCTCGGAAGGTATGGTACCGGAGAGGTTATAAAGCTTTGTCAGGCAAATAACCGACTCCCTCCTACGGTGGTACGCTGCAATACAGTGGTAACGACCCGTAAACAACTCGTAGAGAAGCTGAATAACGAGGGGCTGGATGTAAGGAATACCCCTTTTTCTCCATTCGGCGTAGAGATCATTGATCGGCCTCCTTCCTATTCGTTGCTTGATTCGGCGAATTTCTACATCCAGGATGAAGCCTCCCAACTCATACCCTTTCTCGTGGCACCGGCGGCGGGGGAGACGATTCTTGATGCCTGCAGCGCCCCTGGGGGGAAGGCGACCGAGTTGGCACAGATGATGTCTAACGACGGCAAGATCTACGCTATGGATATAAGTCCTGCCAGGCTGAAGCTTATCCAGGATCTGTCGAAGAGGCTGGGGGCCGACATAGTGTCGGTGGTCGAAGGTAATGCTTTAAGGGAGATCACCTTTGCGTCCCCCGGTGGTTTTGATGTCATACTTATGGATGGACCGTGCTCAGGTCTGGGCACTATAAGGAGGAACCCGGACATCAAGTACAGGAAGAATGAAGATGACATCGGGAAGCTCAGCGGGTTGCAACGGGCCTTGATAGAGAATCTGAGCCGTTACCTCAAGGAGGGAGGGAGATTTGTCTACGCCACCTGTACCACCGAACCTGAAGAGAATGAATGTGTTATAGAGAGTTTTTTGAGGGATCACAGGGAGTTTGAAGTGGAAGATTCCAGGAACTTCTTACCGGAAGTATGCAGCGGGCTCGTAGACTGCAAGGGCTATCTGAGGACTCTCCCCCACAGGGACAACATGGATGGTTTCTTTGGTGTCAGGCTCAGGAAGCTCTCTCAATAACTTCCTTAAGTATCGCCCTGTGGCATCTGTTCCGGTCTTTGCAGCTGCAGAGCAGAGTTATCATCTCACTCTTGGTCCTCTTGGCCAGTTCATCTATGATAAGCCGTTTTTCCCTGGTCTGCAGTGATTTCGTATACCTCTTCCTGAACTCTTCCCATGTAATATGCCCTCCCTTCCAGTCCCTTATCAACCCCCGTTCACTGCCAAGATCCCTGATCCACTCGTCCACTGCGTCTTTTTTGATTCCTCGTGGCCAGAAGGCCATAACCAGGATCCGTGTGCCGTCTTCCGGACCCTTCTTATCATAGATTGTCTTGGATATGGTGATCATGGCAGATACACGAAACCGCAGTGTCCTTCGCTTTCTTTGTAACTTTAATATCGGTTTTCGGATGAACACTAACACAGGGTATTTTCCTGTGTCAAGTCCGCTAAGTCTCCGGGTAATGTCAATTATTTTGTGTCATAAGGAAAGTGGCAGCGGTTCCTTGTTTTTTATTTTCATAGGTAAA
>WGFD01000110.1 GCA_015492395.1 Deltaproteobacteria bacterium
GAAGGTCTGATTTATTCAGACCTTCCGCGCGGCACAGGGATATGCCGCCATTTTCAATGGCTGTAAGTCATTGAAAATGTGAGAAAAAGAAAAATCGCACTTTTTCTTTTTCGTCTCTGAATAATTCAGGGATGAATTATTCAGAGGTTCCATAAGAAAGGCTGATTAACCCAGGTATTCCACGACACGGGAAATACCACCGTTTTCAATGGTGGGGCAAACTATTGCAACTTCCCATAGTAAGCTGCGGAAATGCCTGCCTGTCAATCCCGGCGGGCAGGTGCCGGCGCCACGGCAGACGGGCGCTCGCTGAGCACTATCAATACTCCTCTCCAAAGGATGGGCCATGGCACTCTTGAACTCGAAGATGGTGCCGCTCGGCACGGAAGCCAGCGACTTTAATCTCAAAGGCACAGATGGCAAATACTACCGCCTTGCATCGTTTGACGACAAGGATGTACTGGTCATCGTCTTTATGTGTAATCACTGTCCTTATGTAAAGGCAACGATTGGACGCCTCGTAAAGATACAGGAGGACTACCGGGATAAAGGCGTACAGATAGTCGCAATAAACCCTAATGACGAGATCAGTTATCCGGAAGATTCCTTCGACAATATGAAGAGATTTGTCCGGGAGGAGAAGATCAACTTTCCTTATCTGAGGGATGACACACAGGAGATCGCCAGAAAATACGACGCAGTCTGCACACCTGATATATATCTATATGGACCTTCCCGAAGGCTTCTTTACAGGGGAAGGATAGATGATAATTGGCAAGATGAGTTCAAAGTCACCAAGATGGACTTGAGAGAGTCTATAGAATGCGCTCTGGAAGGCCGCCCGGTGCCCAGTAAACAATACCCCTCGATGGGATGCTCTATAAAGTGGAAAAGTTAGTGGGTTCTTAAACCTCCCATAACCACCTTTTCGAATACACAACGGAGCTACTTTCCGGAGATTACTGCAGGGGATCTCCACGTATAAGGGGTATTTGATTATATTCCCCCGGGGGCTTCGCCAGGATTATCCCAAATACGCCAACTCTCACAATATCTGCAATATCCCGGCAACCTGCTCTTTTCCCATCTCGCACCGCAGAACTATTGTGAAAATAATTTTCAATTTATACCATGAATGATATACTGCCTAAAATAGAAGCTATTGAAGCTCCCTGCAGCAAGCTGCGGGTAATGCATGCATGTCAATCCCGGCAGACAGGCGCGCGCCATGTTGTTCAATTAGTGTACAGTAGTTGCACTTATTGCGTATCTCAAAATAGTAAATATTTGACATGCACTGTGAACCACGTGTATAATATATTGTTAGTCTAACTGTTTAAAAGATATAGATAAATCGCTTTTTTCCCGTTGAAAAGAAAAAGACCTGAAAATATACAAAATATTTTGCTCAGAGTCCCAAACTGGATCGGTGATGCGGTGATGTGCCTGCCCGCGATCGAATACCTCAAGGACAGCTTTCCTGACAGCAGGATAACCGCACTGGCAAAAGACTGGGTTATCCCGATCTTTTCAAACAATCCACATATAAATGAAGTAATGGAGTATGACCACAAGTACCGCCACAAGGGCCTTACGGGGAAACTCTGGCTGATCGGCGAGTTGAAAGAGAAGGAGTTCGACACAGCCATCCTGTTTCAGAATGCCTTTGAAGCGGCACTGATAGCCTATATGGCCGGGATCCCACGCAGGTTGGGGTACACTACCGACAACAGGTCGCTCCTGCTAACAGACTCCATACTTCCAGGTGGGCAGACCTACACACAACACCTGATAGACTACTATCTGGAGATCCCCAGATACCTTCACTTCAAGGTCGAACCCAGAATGGACCCGGTCCTATCTATAGCAGAGATAGACAGGCTGTGCGCCATGGAATACCTCAAGGACCATGGAGTCGATACCGATTCGCCTATTCTAGGCGTGGCTCCCGGGGCCGCTTACGGCCCTGCAAAGATGTGGCCGTCGGAGAGGTTTGCAGAAGTTGCAGAAAGTGTTCTGAAAGACAGGCGTGGAAAGGCACTTCTATTTGGAAGCAAAAAGGATAAGGAGGCATGCAACACCATCCATAATCTCCTTGAAGAAGGATGCGTCAACCTTGCAGGGAAAACCACTCTAAATGAGGCTATGGCCTTAATATCTCTTTGTAATCTCTTCATAACCAATGACAGCGGGCTTATGCATATAGCTTCGGCACTGGGCATCCCTACCATTGCGATATTCGGGTCTACGGATCCGAAACGCACCGGTCCGTCCGGACCACGTGACAAAGTCCTGTATAAGGCTGTCGACTGCAGCCCATGTCACGAAAGGACCTGTCCCACCGACTTCAAGTGCATGAAGGACATCACGGTAGAAGAAGTCCTGAGAGCCATCCTGGAACTATGCGGAGATGATTTAAGGTGAACGTTACGGTCTTTCTTGACAGGGACGGGACAATAAACGAAGACACAGGCTATATCGACTCTCCGGAACGGCTCATCCTCATAGAAGGCGCATCGGACGGCATCAGGATGCTTAACGAGACAGGCATCGGGGTTATAGTTATAAGCAATCAATCGGGAATAGGCAGGGGATACTTTTCCGAGGAGATGTTGAAGTCGATACACGGCAGATTGGACGAGCTCCTCATGAAAAAAAAGGCACGGATAGACGCCTACTACTACTGTCCACACCGCCCGGACGACGGATGCCGTTGCAGAAAACCGGCAACCGGTCTTATCGAGAAGGCCGCCAAGGACTTTGATATTGACCTATCCTCGGCATACGTAGTGGGGGATAAGGTATCAGACATGGAACTGGCGAACAATTGCCGTGCACACGGTGTACTCGTACTGACGGGTGAGGGCGGCGAGTCAATAAAAAAACTGAAATGTCCTGTCGCGTTCATTGCATATGATCTGCACGAAGCGGCGACCATGATTATCGCCGATGTGAATAAGGACAGATGAAGATACTTATCGTAAAGTTATCGTCTCTAGGTGATGTGGTGCAGACTCTGCCGGCCTTGGAGGCACTCAGGAATGGATATCCATCGGCGGAGATACATTGGCTTGTAGAAAAACCGGCAAAGGGGATACTGGAAGACAACTCCCTGCTCGACGGTGTGATAGTGCTCCGGAGAAGAGGTTTATTTAAGGATCCTTCCGATCTTTTTAAGCAGGTCGATCTTATCAGAGGGAATGTATATGATATGGTTATAGACTTCCAGGGCCTCTTCAAGAGTGCCATATGGCTATATCTCTCCGGTAGTAGACGGCGTATCGGCTTTGATAAGGGTAGAGAGCTGAGCCACATCTTTTTGAACGAGAGACTACCCCCGTATGACCGCGACCGGCATGCCGTATTAAGGTATCTTGATCTGGCGAGGCATGCGGGCGGCGTGGTTAAGGAAGTTAACTTCCCAATCTTCTTCACCAAAAGAGAGAAAGAAAACGCCCTAACGCTGATCCGCGGCGGCGGTATCACCGAATGTGAACCTTTTATCATAGTCTCTCCGGGAGCAAGGTGGGAAACAAAACTATGGTCCATGAAAAGCTTCTCCTCACTCGTAAGAGAGATTATTGGCAGCCTTGGATTCAAGGTAATTATAACAGGCTCCGCTTCAGAAGGTGTGGTTGCGGAAGGGTTGGCCTCATGCGGCGAGGGCGTTGTCAATCTGGTAGGCAGAACAACATTGAAGGAACTGGCATACCTGATGAAGCTCGCCACATTCGTCATCTCTGTAGACTCTGGCCCGATGCATATAGCGGCGGCTGTGGGTACAACTGTCATCGCCCTCTTCGGCCCGACCGCCCCCTGGAGGACCGGACCATATGGAGACCGGCATGTCGTACTGAGGAAGGACATCGAATGCAGTCCATGCTTCTCGAAAAAGTGTAATGATAATATCTGCATGAAAGGTATAACCGTAGCAGACGTCATCGCTGGAATAAGCACCTTGGCGCCAGGCGGCAACGGTACGCATATCGCCGGCAACGGCAAGTGAATATTCTTAGGAGATGGTTATTTGGAGACCATAATCTGGGCGGATAAGGCGCTCTTTAATCTTGCGAATGCAAGGCTCACCACCTCTTTTCTGGACTTCTTCATGCCCTTCATCACCCAGAAG
>WGFD01000111.1 GCA_015492395.1 Deltaproteobacteria bacterium
GAAGGTCTGATTTATTCAGACCTTCCGCGCGGCACAGGGATATGCCGCCATTTTCAATGGCTGTAAGTCATTGAAAATGTGAGAAAAAGAAAAATCGCACTTTTCCTTTTTCGTCTCTGAATAATTCAGGGATGAATTATTCAGAGGTTCCCTAAGTAGATCCGGTTGTTCAAGATTCGTCTGCTTTGCATCCGGAGCTTTCTTGCTGTGAGATCCAAGAAAAAGTGGGGCGTTGCAATTTTCACTTTTGTTTCTGGATAGTTGAGGGGTGGATTATGCAGGGGTTCCTTGAAACAGACGGTGTGTCAGTGGGAATGTAAAAAAGGCTAAAGTATTACTCGAAAGACCCGATAATATATATGATTGCTTAGGGGATAGGTATGCTCAGGGAGTCCGATAGTACTTGACAACAGTGAAGAGCTGTGCTATTGGAAGTGCAGCAAAAAGGATCAGATCAGGAGATATCCCTTTGGAGAAGAAGAAGCATCTCACACTCTTTGTTGTTCCTCAATACCCATCCAATAAAATAAGGCAGTTAAGGATACCTCTTAAGCTATTTAAGTTCCTTGTGGTAACGGCCATTGTGTTATTCCTTGGCCTCTCGTATATGGTCTACGACTATACTGATTTACTGATCAAGGCCAGAGAGTTGAGTAAGTTGAAGAAGGAGACGACGGAGCAGAAGATTCAGCTTCAGGCATTTTCGGCGAAGGTGAGTGACCTCGAGGCCCAGATGGCAAAGTTGCGGCGATTCGACAAGCAACTGAGGATACTCGCCAATATCGAGCCCCGTAAGAGGGAGGGACAATTGCTTGGTATAGGCGGGCCGTCGCCGGAGGATGACAATATCTCTAACCTGGAGAATTCAAGGTACACGCTTGTCCGGCAGATGCATTCCGACCTGGATCAATTGAATAGCGAGGCGCTTGATCAGGAGGCTAGTTTTACGGAGCTCCAGGGGCGTATCTTAAAGAAGTCTTCCAGGCTGGCGGCCACACCTTCCATATGGCCGACAAGGGGGTGGGTGACATCCGCATATGGCTACAGGATCTCGCCGTTTACCGGCCTGAAGCAGAAGCATAAAGGGATCGATGTTGCAAATAGCGTCGGTACGGAGGTTATTGCGCCGGCCGACGGTGTCGTCATAAAGATCGCCCGTGACAGTGGGCTGGGCAAGTACATGATAATCCGCCATGGTTATGGTTATGTTACGAAGTATGGTCATCTCTCGCAGGTTTATGTAAGGGTAGGAAAGAGGGTGAAGAGGGGTGACAAGATTGCTGCACTAGGCAATACAGGTCGGTCTACAGGCCCCCATCTGCACTACGAAGTCTTGGCCAACGGCATGCATGTCAATCCTCTCAAGTATATCCTGAACTAGCAGTATACTAAGAAATAGCTGTAATTTGCCCGCCTGCCGTACACATCATGACGATTCGTTTTTTTAATTACTACGGTGCCGCGGGATTGTTGAATGTCCGGTCTTTCATGTTGGTTAATAAGGCATATGTATTGCCCCTATCCATGACAGTTAGTTCTGGGACACCGGTTAGTAGGTCTTCCAGCCGGCTGTTCTTTGTTATTACAAGCGTGTCATGGGTATCGACCAGCCTATTAAGCCTCTCTAATCCGCCGGACTCGACCTTCTCTATCTTCCTCTTCGAATAGAAGACTATGCTTGGCTGGTTTATCTCGTAGGTTGCGAGTATACCATTCCCGTCGAGGGCCTCGATACTGTATTTTGAATATACGTAAAGCTCCTTCTGCAGGTGCAGGTTGACGGGGGGGATGCCGTACGTGGCCAGATAGATGAGAAGAAAGGCCGTTACGGTCGATATGCCGGCGAGGGATATCTTCGGGTTGTTCCTGTGGAACATGGCAAATAGGGCGATCAGGGCGAATAATCCTCCAAAGATGTAGAAGAAGGAGTCCGGATACGTTATCTCCATCTTAATCCCGGCATGTGGCAGAATGGAAATAATAACGGCGAAGATGATGGATATCCCGAAAAGGAAGCCGAATGCATATCTGTTGAGGGATTTCCTGGAGAATCCGCTGATATGGACCCCTGTAATGATCGCCATGGCCGGAAATAGTGAGAGTATGTAGTTAGGAAGTTTTGTCTTCGATATGGAGAAGAAGAGCAGGATGAAGAAGAACCAGACGGCGGTGAATAAGTAGAGGGATCGCCCTTTTACGGCCCTGTATACCGCTCCGGGCAGAAAGGCTACCCATGGAAAGAAGCCTATGACTATTATACCGAGGTAGTAATATGCCGGACCGCTGTGCGACGAGATGACATCCGTATACCTCTTGAAGTGATGCTTTACTATAAAGGCGTCAAAGAACTCCCAGCCCTTTACGTAGAACTCCGCTATGAACCACGGGGATGATACCGCCAGGAAGACGATGATCATGGCTGGAGAAACTAAGGACCTCGAATGTCTTAAACGTCCTGCGAAGAGGAGGTATAAGAAGACGATAGTCACGGGGAAGAGTATTCCTATTATACCCTTCGTGAGTACGGCGAGGGCGGTCGAGATCCAGAATAGATAGTACCACCGCCTGCTGCCCGAACGCCGGTTTCCGCGTTCTTCGATACTGCTCCCGATGAAGAAGCTGTATAACGAGGCGGTTATAAAGAAGGTGAGTGTCATATCGGTAACCGCAGAGTGTGTATAGACGAAGAACTGGAGGTTCAGGAGGAGGCAGAGGCTGGACCATAGAGCCCCCTTTTTGCTGTGAACCGTTTTTACAAATAGGTAGGTGATGGCTACTAGGGCCACCCCGAACACCGCGGAGAAGAAGCGCGCCGAGAACTCGTTAATACCGAACAACCTGAACGACATGGACATAAGCCAGTAGAAGAGGATGGGCTTATCATATCTGGGTTCGTAGTTGTATGTGGGGGTGATATAATTGCCTGTCTGCACCATTTCTCTTGTGGCCTCCGAGAAGACTGCCTCATCCACGTCGAAAAGGATGAAGCTCCCGAGTTTAAAGAAGGCAAGGGTCATTACGATAAAGAAGAGCAACAGTTCTGTGGAGTGTTCTCTGAATAGGGTCTTCCTGCGCATGAATATGTATCCTGCCGCCAATCCCAGGAATGCGCCTGCTACTATGTCAGAAGGGTAGTGTGAACCCAGATAGACCCTGGCGAAACCGACTCCGGCTGCCAGAGGATAGAGGATGAACTTTGTTGCGGGGTAGAAGGCTGATACTATATAAGCTGTTACAAATGAGGCCGTTGTATGGCCGGATGGGAAGGAGTTGTACTTTCCGGAAAGGTCGAAGATAGAGGGGCTGGTCAGGAGTTCCAGTAATGCGGTATCCGTGTGGGCCATCCTTGGTCTTTCGAAGGTGGCCTTTATGATGTGAAGCAGGATGGTAGCAATCAGTAGGCCGAGGAGGCCTTTCCAGCCTGCATCCTTCAAGCGGTTGTTCTTGATGAATAGACCGGACAGGAGCAAGACCACCATCGACGGCCCCAGCACCACTCCATCCCCTATAAAGCTGAACACCCTTGCGATCGAAGTAATACCTTCAACCCGGACAAATCCTACGGCAAGTGGGTCTAGATAGAGGCTTGCTAGAAGTAGAAGTGATGAGATTATGGTGAATGGGAGCGGGGCAAGGAGCCTTCTCAATGAAAGACCTCCTCCGTTGCAGTAAAGTGCCGGTACATTCCGCGGCCACCTTTTACATCTTTGAGTGTGATATTCACTATGAAGGCGAGGAGGGAGACTGTTAACTTTCCGGCCCTTTCTATAATCTCTATTCCCACGGTGGTTTGGAAAATTGTTGTGAATGCAGAGGGGTCAATCCTGACTGATTGGGTCCGGCTCGCACAGAAGTGAGTCATATATCGCCACACGTCCGCACTTTCTGCATATATACTCCATCTTTTCTATCATCTTGGAGCAGACATGCCTTGCGTCGTCAACCGTTTTATTGC
>WGFD01000112.1 GCA_015492395.1 Deltaproteobacteria bacterium
GAGTATCGCTCTGCAACTGTCTGCGATGGGATCGTTGATGTCGTCTCCTTCCACCAGTACAGTGTAGAAACCGGTTATAGTCCCCTCCCTCTGCGTTGTCCCAGCCCTCTCAAGCAACTTCGGCAATAGACCGAAAACTGACGGTGGATAACCACGTGTAGTGGGCGGTTCCCCTATGGCAAGACCGATCTCTCTTTGGGCCATAGCGAACCTGGTAAGTGAATCCATAAGTAGTAATACCTGTTTTCCCTGCTCTCTGAAGTATTCAGCAATTGTAGTAGCGAGAAACGCCCCCCGGACACGCAAAAGGGGTGGCTGGTCGGACGTAACCACAACAACCACAGAGCTCTTGAGACCCTCCGTCTTAAGGTCCTTATCAAGGAACTCCTTCACCTCCCTTCCCCTTTCCCCAATGAGGGCTATTACGTTCACATCGGCCGTTGTATAACGCGCCATCATACCCATCAGGACGCTTTTTCCCACACCACTTCCGGCGAATATGCCGAGCCTCTGGCCGGATCCGACCGTCAACAGACCATTTATGGACCTTATACCGACATCCAGTGGATTTCTTATTCTTCTCCTCATCATTGGGGGAGGAGCGGCATGGTAAAGCTGGCATTCCACATCCCTTACAAGAGGGCCTTTCCCGTCTATGGGGTTGCCCAACCCGTCTATCACCCTGCCCATAAGGCTGCTGCTCATCCTGACTCTCGCCTTCTGGCCCAGCCTTACTATACGGCTCCCCGGTCCTAAACCCTGGATATCCCCAAGCGGCATAAGGAAAATCTTTTCATCACTGAAGCCAACCACCTCACAGACGACGGACCCGCCGTCATGGGCAAGGACGCGGCATATTTCGCCCACAGCTATCCCCACTCCCACTCCTTCTATAACCATGCCGATAACACGTCTTACCTTGCCGTGCACCTTGACCGGGTCCACCTCATCTATTGCCCGCCTCAACACCTCAATACTCACTTGCCCAATGTCTCCTTCATGGCATTCTCGATAGTGTTCAGACCCTCTTCTATCCTGGCATCTATCTCGCCGTTGCTGTTCTTTATCATGCAACCGCCCTTCCCAATGTATGAATCGCTCTCGACATTAAAACCCTTTATCTCTTCAAGACTCCTCATGAACTCGGAACAGTTTGTCATGAGGTATTCGAGATCCTCCGGGTTCAGTCTCAGAATTATCTCCTCCCTTGTCGTCAAGGTATCTATCGCAGCCTTTACCACATTTACGACCACTTCCCTGTTGATAGAGACCTCCGCATGGACTACCTTTCTGGCTATGGTCATAACAAGCCCTGCGAGTTCCTCCTCTTTTTCCGCATAGTAGCGCTCTTTAAAGCCTATCAATTCATCAATAATAGAAGACAATCTCCTTATAAGGGCGTTGATCTTCTCCTGCCCAAGTTCCAAACCGGCCCTCTCACCAACCTCAAACCCCTTTTCATACGCCTCTCTCTCTACCGTCAGAGGGCCACCCATGAAATTATTCCTTTCACATGATACCTGGGCCAATGAGAGAGGCTGAACCGAATCGATCTCTCCGGACTTAAATATCCTAGACAAGGACTTCTTCGCCACCCTTTCCTCCAATGGTGATATTACCTTCCTCCGCAAGCCTCCTGGCTATCTTCACAATATCCTGCTGAGCCTTTTCAACCTCGCTTAATTTGACCGGTCCCCTGGTCTCCATATCCTCCTTCAGCATATCCCGCGCCCTCTCGGACATATTTTTGAAGAACTTTTCCTTTAGGTCATCGTCTGCGACCTTGAACGCGATAGCAAGTTGATCATTAGAGACCTCCTTCAGCATGGTCTGTATCCCTCTGTCATCGACCTTGGCGAGGTCGGCGAACACGAACATCTGCTCCTGTATACTTGTCGCCAGTTCGCCATTCATCTTTTCTATATCCGAGACTATGGCACTTTCGGTCGACGACTCCATCTGGTTCAGTATTTCGGCGGCTACTTTAACTCCCCCTATACTTTTATTATGAACCGCC
>WGFD01000113.1 GCA_015492395.1 Deltaproteobacteria bacterium
CTGTTTATATAGATGGTCGATTCCTCGGAAAATACCTCGGGTCCGTCCTCACCGAAGTCGTCGACACAACATACTACGCCTGTCTGTCCGAACTTAACCCTTTTAACCACGGCGTTAGGTGTGACCCTTTTAACGAGGGGGTTCTTTCTCTTTTTCTTCTTTCTCGCAACCTCGGGGGTTGGGGTCCCTTTTGACTTCCGGAGGCCCGGCTTGACCTCATCTATACCGGTCTTTTCTTTCCGTTCCGGCAGGAGGGTGGCGCCGCCGATCCCCTCCCCTTCTTCCCCTGTGAGGATAGCTCCGAACGGCGAGAGGTCCGGATTTTTGGCTAGAGAGCGGTATACCCGCTTTAATGCGTCATTCAATGCCCTTGTGACCCTGTGACTTTCTTTCCTTTTCGAGAGGCTTTTAAGTACCCTCTGTACCTCGTTTATCACCCTGTCCATAGCTTTAAGGAATGAGTGGTACTCTCCGGAGTCCCTGATAAAGCCTGTCCTGTCGCTTGTTACGGGGAGAAAGTCCGCGTTAATCTCACCCCTTACCCTTGCCATAAGTTTGCCCAAACTCTCCATGCCAAAGAGCTCACGAGAGACGGTGACCTGTTTGACCTTCACCTCGACCCCTATACCTTCCATTGAGGCTGCTGTCTCTGGAAGGATAATAACCTCTCCCGTGACAGGGCCATACTCCGTCCCTTCGAGAACGGGTATGCTGTGGCCCAAAAGGCTGCGTGGCTTTACGGTATGGCCGTTCAGTATGACTCGGAAGCCGGGTGCTTTTAAAGGTGTGCCCTCTACAAGCTTCGCCTCTATATCCTCTATACGGAACCTCCTCCTGAGTCCTAGGAGCTTTATCGTTGTGCCGTTACCCGTCCTGAAGCCGGGTGAAAGCAATTCCAGAGGAAGCTGCCACCCGGAGTGGTCACTTTCCCACTCTTTCTTGTCGAAGACGACCCTGCCGACAAAGTCGCCATTTTTTGTGAGGATTTCGAATCGCTCACAGGCGGATAGCGACGCAAACTTCCCTATGCCAAACTGACCTATCCTGTCTCTCTTAAATATAGCGGACTTTGGTGACAGAAGCTTGTACTGGGAGCCAATATTGAAGTATTGTACAAGACCGTCCCTGTCAAGGCCGGTACCGTTATCCTTTACCTCGACAAGGTCATCATCGACTATGACCTCCACAAGGGTCGCATCGGCGTCGTAGGCATTGTTGACGAGTTCCCTTACAAATTCGATGCTCTCCGTATAGAGCCGTTCACCTATGGTGATTATGTGGCTCTTGTCTATAGTGACAGGTATGTATTCCTTCTCTGCGTCCATAAGGGGTTTGTCATATCCTGAGTGTTAAGCTATAATAACACAATCGATATCAAAAATCGAAGGGAGAAATACATGGATTTTAGAACCGCGGAGGAGTGCTGGAAGGTCGTTATGAAGACCCTGGATAGGGATCTTCTGTCCGAAATAGAGACTTTTGCCAGAGAGAGCAGAAGACCGACCAGGGTGGTATTCGGGACCTCCGGGTGGCGCGGGGAGATAGGCACCGATTTTACCTTCCACAATCTGCGAGTGGTAACCCGGGCCATTATTAATATCCTCCGGGGAAGAGATCGATCGTTGAGGGAAGCCCTTGGCGTGAACGACTATGAAGATGTAAGGAAGAGGGGGGTGGTAGTCGCCCATGATAACCGCTTTCTTGGGCCCGACTTCGCCGGGACGGTGATCTCCATGCTCTCCTCCGAGGGGATAAAGGTGTACTATGGCGGTGAGGCTACAACCCCGGAGGTCGCCTCTTCCGTTGAGATGCTCGGCGCGGCCTGTGCCATCAATATAACGCCTTCGCATAATCCTCCCAACTATCAGGGTCTCAAGTTCAATCCATCTGACGGCGGTCCAGCGGGTCCGGCGATAACGGGGCCCATACAGGACGAGGCCAACAGGCTTATGGATGAGCCGATACCCTCCGTCCCGGTTGAGGGGGGGTATGAACGGATCGATACGGTAAGGCATTACATAGACTACCTCAGGGCAAGGGATACAATCGACCTCGACAGGATCAGGGAGTTCATAAGAAAGGAAGATTGTCTTGTCGTAATAGACCATGTCCACGGGGCCTCGAGGGGAAGGCCAGAGAGGCTCCTCGATCTGGGATCAGGTGATTATAGCGGCAAGGTGGTGCTCCTGAGAAAGGAAGATGACTACCTTTTCGGTGGAGTCGCCCCTGAGCCGTCGGCGGGAAATATGGCGAACGTCGACAGGGTGCTGAAGGAGGGCAGGGCAAGGTTCCGGGTCGGCGCCATCATGGATCCCGATGGCGACAGGGTAAGGTTTGCCGATCATACTACGCAGATACCGATGAACTACTTTGGTGCCATGGCGCTCCACTTTCTCTATACATACAAAGGGATTAAAGGCGTGGCGGTAAAGTCCGTGGGAACCAGCAACCTTGTGAACGGGATAGCGAAAAAGCTCGGTCTCCCTGTCAGGGAGACGATGGTGGGTTTCAAGAACTTCCGCCCTTATTTGCTTTCCGGGGCGCCGGAAAGGGCGATAGTCGCCTTCGAGGAGTCAGACGGTATTACGGGATATAACCACACTCTAGAGAAGGACGCCCTCTTCGGACTTCTCCTTGCCATAGAAATGGTGGCGACTACCGGCAAGAACCTGGGCGAGTACCTGAAGGATCTGATGGGTGAATTCGGCCATTACTACCCCGACCGTTCAGGGATAGAGGTGGATCGCTCCATTGCGGGAGAAGTCCTGAAAAAGAGGCTTTCCGTTATAGCGGAGAGATACCAGGTGGGAGGAACTATTGACATAGATGGCAGACAATTAAAGGTTGCCGATCTGATAACCGTCGACGGGACTAAGATCGTCCTCGAAGACGGCTCATGGCTGATGATACGCCCCTCCGGTACGGAACCTAAGGTGAGGTTCTACATAGAGGCAAGGCGGCCGGAAGAAAAGGCTGCGATCTTTGATACGGCCATGAGGCTGACCAAAGAGGCCGTGGAGAGCTAAGGGCAGTACATTCCCTACCGGATAAGTTTCCCCTTCTTCCCCTTCTGGACCAGCAAAAGGGGACTGGCTACGAATACAGACGAATAGGTTCCTACCAGTACGCCGAGGAAGAGGGCCAGAGAGAAGTCGTGGATCACATCTCCTCCAAAGATGAGGAGCGAAACGAGGACCAGAAGAGTTGTCACTGATGTTACTACGGTCCTTCTCAGCACTTCATTGATACTCCGGTTTATGAGCGGTATGAGCGCTTCTTTTCTATGTCTGCGAAGATTCTCCCTTATCCTGTCGAAGACGACCACCGTGTCGGTAAGTGAGTAACCGGCGAGCGTCAGTAGCGCGGTGATGGTGAGCAGGTTTATCTCCTTATTCAGGAGCGTGAATATGCCGAGAACGGCCAGCACGTCATGAAAGGTGGCCACCACCGCCGCTATTCCGAACCTCAGTTCGAATCTCCAACCCACGTAGAGCAGGATACCCAGGAGCGATATGCTGACCGCCAGGAGGGCGTCCTTCTGGAGCTTTTTGCCCACGGTGGGTCCCACTTCGGTTACGGAATCGATCAGAAACGGGTTGTCCGGGAACCTACCTGAGATGGTAGCCTTTATCCCCTCTGAGACTTTGGAAAGGTCCCCGGCAGTATCCTTAAGTCTTATGAGCAGTTTGTTGCCCTCTGCGAAGTCCTGGAGGAATGCGTCTTTATACCCGCTCTCTTCAAGCAGTGTCCTGACTTCGTCGATCCCAACAGGCTTATCAAAGTTGAGCTGGAGGGAGACTCCTCCGGAGAAGTCTATCCCCAGGTTCGCCTTTCCGAGCGGTATAGACACGATGGCGATCACCCCAAGGAAAAAGAGGATGGCTGATATGACAAACGTGTAGCGTCTCTTTCCCAGGAAGTCCAGTGTCATATGCTTAGCCTCTTTAGTTTGAATTTCTGGCTCAATAGGTCCAGCAGTACCTTCGTTCCGACAAGCGCCGTAAAGAGGTTTATCAGGATACCCAGGCTAAGGGAAACGGCAAACCCCTTTATCGGTCCGCTGCCGAACTGAAAGAGCACGGCGGCGGTTATGAGTGTCGTCACATGCGCGTCGACTATGGACCACCAGGCATTGTCGTAGCCTGTGTTGATGGCCGAGCGCACCGTCCTGCCGGCCCGCAACTCTTCTTTGATCCGCTCGAATATGAGGACGTTCGAGTCGACGCCTATACCTATGGTTAAGATGATCCCCGCTATACCTGGAAGTGTCAGGGTGGCGTTGAACCATGCCATTGCCCCGAGTAGCATGAGGATATTCAGGCACATGGCTATATCGGCGATCAGCCCCGAAAGCCTGTAGTATACGATCATGAAGATGACGACAAGTATACCGCCGATGGTAGCCGCCTTAATACCCGCTTCTATTGAGTCCTTGCCCAGAGTAGGACCGACCGTGACGTTTTGGATTACTTCCACAGGCGCGGGCAGCGCGCCGGCCCTTAGGACGATGGCGAGGTCCTTTGCCTCTTCATAGGTAAAGCTGCCGGTTATCTGCGCTCTTCCGCCGCTTATTCTCTCGTTTATCCTTGGGGCGGAGTACAGATTGCCGTCAAGTATTATGGCGAGCCTCTGACCTACATTCCCAGCTGTTATGGTGTCGAACCTCTTGGCACCCACACTATTGAATGTGATGGAGACGTATGGCTCATTGTACTGGGTATCTATGGCCAACCTGGCGTCCGTGAGCAGGTCGCCGGTCAGGAGGGTCTCCTTCTTAACGAGATAGGGTATCCGGGTTAGCGCTCCTGTAGCCTTATCCACGACCTTTTGGTATACAAGCTCATCCGCCGCCGGCACGATACCCTCGTTGACCGCCTTCTCCACATCTCCCTCCGTCGATACAAGCTTGAATTCAAGAACGGCTGTTTTTCCTATCAACGCTATCGCCCTCTTTGGGTCTTTCAGGCCGGGAAGCTGGATGACGATTTCTCGTGCCCCCTGCTTCTGTATCAAAGGTTCTGTGACGCCGAATTTGTCTATCCTGTTCCTTATCGTTTCAAGGGCTTGGGATGTGGACCACTCTTTTATCCTGTCCGTCTCGTTTTCGGTCAGGGTGAAGAGGAGTTCTGTTCCACTATCCTTTGGTTTGGCGAAGACGGGTAGATTGTCACCGATGATCTTTGTGATCCTGGACTTCTCCTCTGGTCCTGAGTACCTTACGGCTATGCTGTCGCTACCTACCCTCTTAACCTCACCTGTGAAGGTACCGTCTTTTTCTTTAAGGATACCTCCCGCTTCGCCGGCAAGGCGCTGGGTGTAGTTTTCTATAGCCTTTTCGAGGTCCACGTCCAGGACGAGGTGTGTGCCACCCTGCAGGTCGAGGCCAAGCACTATCTTTGGCAGATTTTTACCCCAGAAGGCCGGCAGTCCGGTCCGGAGCGGCGTCGACGGCAGGAACAGGACCAATGCCAGGATAAGAAAGAACAGGAGACCGATGAGACGCCAAAAGATACTCTTCATCTACGATTCCTTTCCATGAAGGGCATCAAACCTTTCTGTGAGCAATATGGCTCTTTAGTATTTTCACCCTGACATTAGGGGCGATCTCGACAGTTACGAAGTCTTCCGAAACGCCGGTCACCTTGCCGTACAGCCCTCCGGTAGTGACGATCGTATCATCTTTTGCCACTCTGGAGAGCATCTCCTTGTGTTCCTTGGACTTCTTCTGTTGAGGTCTTATGAGCAAGAAGTAAAAGATGACAAAGATAGCTATGAGTGGCAGAAAGCCCATGATCCCCTGCCCGGGGGAACCTGCCGCCTCCCCCTCCGCTAACGCAAGAGGGACCAAAAACAAGGCCACACTTATTTGGAATAAGATCTTCCTTAACACCGCTACCTCCCGTAAAAATTTTTTAGATATCCCGGCTCATCAGGTGTCGCAACTCCACTGCGGCAAACCACCGGTTCGCCGTATATTTTCTGATTACCGCAGGCCGGCACCTTCAGTCATTCTTTCCCTGTAAAAATCACCTTTGAACTCGGCGAACCGCTCCTCCCGCACCGCTCCACGTATTCCCTTCATAAGCTCCATGTAGTAGAAGAGGTTATGGATAGTATTCAGCCTCAGGGCCAGAATCTCACCAGCCATGTAAAGGTACCTGAGGTATGCCCTGGAGTAGTTCCCGCACGTGTAGCATCCGCACCTTTCATCGATCGGCATGCGGTCCTTCGCGAATCGAGCATTCTTTATAACTAATTTTCCTCCTCTTGTAAAGAGGGTTCCGTTTCTCGCATTACGGGTCGGGAGCACACAGTCGAACATGTCTATACCCCGGGATACGGCTTCTATGATGTCTTCGGGGGTACCGACCCCCATCAGGTACCTGGGGCTTTCCACCGGCAGGTACGGTTCTGACACCTCGATCATCTCACACATCAGCTCCTTGCCTTCCCCTACACTTAAACCCCCTATAGCGTATCCATCGAATCCGATATCTACTATACTCTGGGTGCTCTCTCTTCTCAGATCACCGTACATCCCTCCCTGGGTGATACCGAATAGGGCCTGACCGGTCGACATCTTCGCGTTTTTGCACCTCTTTTCCCATTTGTGGGTGATATCCATGGACCTCTGCGTCTCTTCCCTTGTGGAAGGATGAGGTGTGCAGATATCAAGGCACATCATTATGTCGGAGCCGAAGACCTCTTGTATCTCTATGGCCTTCTCCGGCGCAAGGAAGAAACTGGCGCCGTCCAAGTGGGACTGGAAGTGGATCCCTTCCTCTCTTATCTCCTTCAGGTCTCCAAGGCTGAATGCCTGATAGCCGCCGCTGTCGGTCAATATCGGCCTTTTCCAGGAGATAAAGCGATGAAGCCCCCCCAGCTCTTTGATAAGCTCCGGGCCGGGCCTTATATAGAGGTGATAGGTATTGCATAGTATCGTTTGTATCTCTAATTCCTCCAACTCTAGAGTACTCATGGTCTTGACCGTCCCCCTTGTGCCGACGGGCATGAAGACAGGCGTATCGATAGTCCCGTGGGAAGTCTTGATTATGCCAAGTCGGGCTTTAGTGTCTTCGTCGGTCTTTAAGAGCTTGAATGAGTAGGCCTTTATATTATCTATATTATCCAAGCCTTCCATGGAACCGTCAGATTATCACCATTGCATCACCATAGCTGTAGAAACGGTAACGCCGTCTTACCGCTTCCCTGTAGACGTCTATCGTATTCTCCGTGCCTATGAGTCCGGCTACCAGCATGATAAGGGTGGACTTTGGCAGGTGAAAGTTCGTAATAAGTCCGTCTATGACCCTGAAGGTGTATCCCGGATATATGAACAGGTCCGTCGCTCCTCTGAGGCAAGGTTCTTTATTGCCGGACGCCGCTGCCGCTTCAAGTGCCCTGGTGGTTGTAGAGCCGACTGCTATTACCTTTCCATTCCTCTCTTTTGTCTTCCGGATGGCCGCGAATGTATCTCTGTCTATTTCATAGTGCTCCGGTAGCATCCTGTGGTCTTCTATATTGTCCGCCTTGACCGGCATGAAGGTGCCGGGGCCCGTATGGAGGGTTATGAACTTGATATCGACTCCCTTTGCTCTCAGGGTGTTTAACAGTTTATGTGTAAAGTGGAGCCCGGCCGTTGGTGCGGCTATAGCCCCTTCCCGGCGCGCGAATACCGTCTGGTACCGTTCCGCGTCACTGTCTATGGTCTCTCTCTTTATATACGGCGGCAATGGCATCGTTCCGGCAGCCGTTAATGCCTTCCGGAGGTCACCGTCCACAGAGAAGATGATGTTACGGTAGCCGTTGGCGCCTCCGGCTATGCGCGCATTGAGCCTTCTGTTGAAAGAGATGGTTTTTCCATCCACTACACCCTTGGATGGGCTGATAAGCGCCTGCCAATGCTCTTCGTTTCCGATCTTCCCGATCCTTTTGATGAGCAATACCTCCACCCTTCCTCCGGTCTCTTTTTTTCCGAACAGCTTGGCAGGCATGACCTTGGTGTCGTTCAATACGAGCATGTCTCCGGCATGCAGGAGTTCTGTGATATCAGAAAATTGCCTGTGTTTCATCTCACCGGAATCCTTTAGGAATACAAGAAGCCTTGAGGTATCTCTCTGTTCCAGCGGATACTGGGCAATTAGTTCTTGAGGTAAGTCGTATGCAAAATCTTCCGGCTTCATAGCTGCCTTGTTCAGAAACGAAAAAGAAGGATGGCGGCACATCCCTGTGCCTGGACAGGTCCGAGTAAGCCAGACCTATTCAGAAGATCCTCCTACCTATGTACACAAATAGTAGTCCCGCTATCATGGCTATCAAGCCCATCATCCTCAGCCATCGCCTCGGGAGGTCCTGGATGAACAGATACCAGTTCTTGACCTTTTCCGGAAACATGAAGTAGGGAAGCCCTTCTATGATCAGGAGTAATCCTAAAACGGTTAATACGAGGTCCATATCTTACATTATCTCATACTGTTCCTGGTGAAAGAGGTCTATGGCCTTGACCTGTATCCGTTTTTTGAAGCTCTTTTCAAGGTGTTCCAGGACGCTTCTGTTGCTGCTGAGATAGTCGGAGATGGCGGGATTAGTGTATAGTAGGACCTTTCGCTTCCTCCATGAAGGCAGCTCCTTCAAGAGTTCCCTGTATATCTCCATGATCACGGTGTAGCGTCCTCTGATCAATCCGTTCCCGTCGCAGTATGGACAGGGTTCGCATAAAAGTTGGGAGATACTGGAGCGGACCCGCTTTCTCGTCATCTCCACTATGCCTAATTCGGATATCTTAAGAATGTTCGTTCTTGCCTTATCGACCTTCAGCGCCTCCTTGAGCGCGTTATAAACCTTCTCGCGATCGGATAACCGTTCCATGTCTATAAAGTCAATCACTATGATTCCGCCGATATTCCTGAGTCTGAGCTGATAGACGATCTCATGAACGGCCTCGAGGTTCGTTTTCAGAATGGTTGCTTCCGAGCTCTTTTTCCCCACATATTTACCTGTATTGACATCGATTGCGGTGAGAGCCTCCATTTGATCCGTTACTATAAAACCACCTGACTTAAGCCACACCTTCTTTTCGAGCGCGTTGGCTATCTCTATTTCGATGCCGTAGACGTCGAATATTGGTTCTCTGCCGTCATAGTGTTCGACCCTGTCCTTAAGCTCCGGCATAAAATCATCCATGAACCTTGCCACCCTCTCGAACTCGGTCTTGGAATCTATGACCAGTCTGTTGATGTCAACGGTAAAGAGGTCTCTGACGGTTCTTAATATGAGATCCGGCTCCTCGTACGACAATGCCGGTGCCGCCTGCTTTTCACACTTCTTCTGTATGTTAGACCAGAGCTTGATGAGGTAGTCCATGTCCGCCTTGATCTCGCTCATGGTCATGTCCTCGCTGGCCGTTCGGACTATGAATCCGAACTCCTTGGGTTTAAGGCGCGCAACCATCTCTCTCAACCTCTTGCGTTCCTTATCGCTCTCGATCCTCCGGGATATTCCGATACGGTGAGAGGCCGGCATTAGTACCAGGTGCCTGCCGGGGAGAGAGATGTGTGATGTTATTCTTGCACCTTTGCTGCCGATAGGTTCTTTCTCAACCTGTACCAGGATCTCCTGGCCCGCCTTTAACATATCTTGTATCCTACTGGTATCGGTTGCCCGTTCGGCGGCCATGTCATCTTTATCAAAAAAGTCTTCAACATCCTTTAAATCCCTCTGCACATCGGTTACATGTAAAAAGGCCGTACGTTCAAGGCCTATTTCGACGAAAGCGGCTTGCATACCCGGTAGGACCCGTACGATCTTTCCTTTATAGATATTTCCGGTTAATCCTTTGTCATGTGGTCTCTCCAGGTAAAATTCCATCAGCTTCCCGGCTTCAAGCAGGCCTATCCTCGTCTCAAAAGGGTTATGGTTTATCACCAGCTCTTTTTTTATGGTCTTCATATAACCGTTTGCACTTTCAGCGTTGGTATGAGGAGAGCCTCTTCGATTGGCAGGCCCAATATTTCCGCCGTGGCTTCGTAGTGCTTTATGCCGTATCCGCCGTTGTTATGTGTTGTGGAGAAGCTCAAGACTCTACTGTTGGCCAGGGAGACCTCTTTTACGAGAGGCACGATGTCTATCTTCCGCACCCTTTTTTTCCTCTCCTGCTCGATAATCAGGGAGTCTTTCGCGTTGAAGTCACGGACCTTGCTTGCCAGGTTACTGCGATCCACTCCACTGATCCATGGAGAACCGTTAAGGAATGCAACATACCGGTTTTTCTTGATGGCTGCAGGCAGGGGAGGCAGAGAGGAGGAGACTTCTTTTATCTCCAGCACCTTTATCCCCTCGGGTAGTGTGTCGTTCAATCTAGTCATGATCTCATGGGGGTGAAGATGCTGGTCCAACCTCAGATCTATATACTCCGCTATACTTTCCAACCCTACGGGTGTCGGAGGGCTGAATACCACCTTCGGTAACGGATGAAATCCCTCGGAGTATTGTACGGGGATAGCCGTTCTGCTTATGGCCCTCAGGATCGTGTTCTTGAATTCAAGATGGCTCAGGAAGCGCATATCTCCGATCTTGGTTATGCAGAGCCTGACTCTGGAGGTTCTGTACGGTCCTTTGTCTGCCTGCAACGGTGCCGGAGATGCGCGACCTGTGTCCTTGCAAGGCTCCTCGTTCCTATCTCGGTAAAAGGCGATATTTTTAACGGTCTTGAAGTCGCATACGCCGCATGCGCTGCACGAATCCACCTTGCAGTCAGGGGTCTCTGCCGGAGCGGCCGACTTGTCGCCTATTCCGAGAGCACGTTCGCATTCCTGCCAGAGAAACTCCTTTTCAACGATGGCGTCGATGTGGTCCCATGGAAAGATCTCATCCCTGGGTCGCCTCCTGAAGAGATAAAAATCCAGGTCTGTACCCTCTTCTCTCAATGTATCTTTCCATAAATCGAAGTTGAATCCTTCCCCCCATGCGTCGAACCTCGCCCCCTTTTCAAAGGCCCTTTTTATGACAGAGGACAGCCTTCTGTCGCCTCGCGAAAAGAGACCCTCAAGGATACTCATCTCAGGGGCGTGCCACTTGAACTCAAGCCCCCTGTCTTTAAGCTTCCGTCTGATGAAGGCGTGCTTTACGTGCAACAGCTCCGGTGTGATCTGTGGTTCCCACTGGAATGGTGTGTGTGGTTTCGGGATGAAGGTAGAGACACTGGCCGTAACGGTCGGCCGCATCCCCAGCTTCTTGCCGGCCTCCCTAACCCTCTTTGTAAGCCGAACTATGGCGTCGACGTCCTCGTCGCGCTCTGTCGGGAGGCCGATCATAAAGTAAAGCTTTATAATCCTCCAGCCGAGGGAGAAGGCGTTGTGTGCTGTTTCTATGAGATCTTCTTCTTTAATACCTTTATTGATTACCTTTCTGAGCCTTTCCGTGCCGGCCTCCGGCGCCAGCGTAAAACCTGTCTTCCTGACCTTCTTGATTCCCTCTATAAGCCCGGGGTTCAGTGTTCCGACTCGCATGGAAGGGAGTGATAGCGCGACTCTCTTGTCGGTCAACCTCTCGACCAGGCGTGTGAGCAACTCTTCTATACGGGAGTAGTCTCCCGTGCTCAACGATAGAAGCGACACCTCATCATATCCGGTATTATTCAATGATTCCTCCACCAAGTCTAGGACCGTGTCGGGAGACCGCTCCCTCACCGGCCTGTAGATGATCCCGGCCTGGCAGAATCTGCACCCCCTCGTGCACCCCCTGGCAATCTCCATGCCCAACCTGTCGTGTACGGCTCCGATAAAGGGGACAACCGGCCTTACGGTTGCAGGAACCCTGTTTATATCGGGAATAATCCTCCTCCTGACCTTTTTATGGTTACTTCGCAGTGGTATGATCTCCATTACCGTGCCATTATCATTATATATAATATCGAAGAAGGAAGGTATATACACGCCCTCTATCCTTGATAATCTTTCGAGTCGCTCTCTCCTGGAGGCCCTGTCGTCATTTGCCGCGATCATCGCATCGGCTATCTCTACAACCACCTCTTCACCGTCACCGACTACGAAGGCGTCGAAAAAGTCGGCTATCGGTTCCGGGTTGAATGCGCATGGTCCGCCACCTATTACAAGTGGGTCGTTCTCGCCCCTATCCCTCGCATATATGGGGAGCCCCCCCAAATCCAGCATGTTTAGAATATTCGTGTAAGAGAGTTCGTACTGAAGGGAGAAGCCCAATATATCGACAGCTTGAAGAGGGATACCTGACTCTATCGTGGTGAGAAGTGAACGCTTCTTTCTCAGGATGTCTTCCATGTCGGGCCACGGTGCATACGCCCTTTCACACGCTATATCCGCCCTCATATTCAAGATCTGATAGAGTATCTGCAGTCCTATATGGCTTATCCCTATCTCGTATGTGTCAGGGAAGGCAAGGGCTATCTTCAGATCTACACGAGAAAGATCCTTCTTGACGGAGTTTGTCTCACTGTTTATGTACCTTGTTGGTCTCGAAACAAGAGGAAGATGATCTTTTATATAAGAATATGACATCGAGCTAAATAGATTACCACATGGGATGTGTTTGTTACAATACAATAAATTCACTGAAGTTCCCCCAATTTTCAAGGGGGTGATTCTGTAAAGAGCACAAACTGTGCTTGTGCATTATCCGGCCGTGACTGGATGTATATCCTGCCGGGATGTCTCTGGAA
>WGFD01000114.1 GCA_015492395.1 Deltaproteobacteria bacterium
ATAGTAAAGAAGGGTAGAGTGGAAGGACTCGGACAGTTCGGGGTCGTGATAGAGGACGAGGATGCGAATAAGCGTATAAGAGGAGTCAAGATACCGTCTGATGAAATCTCTGTCATGAAGGATGTGATTGAATCAAAGACTGTGTTTAAAGGTCCTGTGCAAGATCTGCCGTATAATAGATATCTTGTAGAGCAGTTGGGAGGTGGATGGCCTGAGGAGGTATTTATGGCGCCTCTTATGGTTGGCAGCAGAGTGGCCGCTATCCTTTACGGAGATAACCTCCCGGAGTTGGAACCGATAGGCGACACGGAGGCATTGGAGGTCTTCCTTTTCCAGGCAGGGATGATGCTCGAAAAGGCCCTGCATGAGAGGAGGTCTGGTGCTTGAGTATCTATCAAGAGAAAGGAGTTTGATCAAATGCCTCACAAGGTCCTGATTGTAGATGATTCACACATAACCAGGGCAATGATATCTGCGGCTATAAGTGAAGTAGACGATCTTGATATTATAGAGTCGCAAAACGGGTTTGAGGCGCTTAAACTCCTTCCACTGCACTCCTTTGACCTTATCCTTACGGATATAAATATGCCAGAGATTAACGGACTCGAGTTGGTCGGTTTCGTAAAGAAGAACCCGGCGTACAGCCATATACCATTGATAATAATCTCTACCGAGGGTAGCGAGAAGGACAGGGAGAAGGGGCTACTGCTCGGGGCTGACGAATACATAGTAAAACCCGTTGATCCTGACCAACTCAAGAAAGTTGTAAGTAAATTCCTCTCTAAGCGCTAAATAAAGCCAATATGACTGATAAGGGTAACAAGAGAAAAAACCTGAAGGATTTTCTGGCGGAAGCGGAGGAGTTGCTGGAAAGTTTCAGCAGAGATCTGTTTAAGCTGGAGGAAGGTATTGAAAGCGGAAAGACGGATCCTGATATACTGAACAGCATCTTCCGGTCCGCCCATACTTTGAAAGGGATATCCGGTCTTTTTGGATTCAACCAGTTGTCAACCCTCAGTCATGCATTGGAGGACACCCTCGACTCTCTCAGGATGGGAAGGGTATCGATATCAAAAGATATCCTGAATTCACTGATGGAGGGTTGCAGCCTCATCAATAACTTGATTGCGAAGAGTGGCCAGGGAAAGGAAGCGGATGAGGCCGTTGTAAATGCCTTCATAGATGATTTGCATAAGGCGTGTAAACCTGCGGAGGCCGAGTCGGCAACCGGTATCGATCTTGGTGAAGAGATAAAGAACTCCTTAACGGAATATGAAGAACATAGGCTCCAGGAAAATATAAGGGCCGGGAATACCCTGTGCCTTATAGGGGCGACGTATCCGATAGACACATTCGATACGGAGTTGATGTCTCTCACAGAGGTATTGAAGGCGAAGGGCGAGGTGATTGCGACTATACCTTCCGCGTCTTCGGATAGCGACAAACTGCATTTCGATCTCCTGTTTGGCATGGATACGGATATTGAGACGCTCACAGAGGTCCTGGGCGGGACGACGGTTGCAATAAAGGTGTTTCAGGATTCCGTAAATAACAAAAAAGTGAAGTACCAGGAATCTCCGTTGGAGAAGAGCGATGAACCGGTAGCAGTGCAGGAGAGCATAAGAAGCGTTAGTAGTACGGTCAGGATCGATATCAGTAAGCTTGACAGCGTTATGAATGTTATTGGGGAACTTGGTCTTATAAGGAGCAGGGTATCTCAGTTGGCTGTCAGAATGAGAGATGAGATGGCTCCACGGGAGTATCTGAAAGAGCTTACATACGTTGATAAGTACTTGGAGAAGAAACTTCAGGAACTGCAGGACAGTGTTATGGATATAAGGCTTGTTCCTATAAGTCAGCTTTTCGATAGGTATGCCAGAAGCGTAAGGAAGATGTCCCTCGACACAGGAAAGGATGTGGATCTGGTTATAGTTGGCGGTGACACCGAACTCGACAAGATCCTTATAGAGGATTTAGCGGATCCGTTATTGCACATTATACGCAATGCCATAGATCATGGGATCGAAGACCCCGCTGTAAGAGAGAAAGCAGGGAAACCGCTAAAAGGCAGGTTGGTGTTGAATGCCTACCCGAAGGGGAATCATGTCGTGATAGAGATATCGGATGATGGGGCTGGTATAGATATCGATAGAGTAAAAGAGAAGGCCATCAAACAAAATCTTATAGATAAAAATAGGGCGGAGCATATCTCGTATGAAGAGGTGATGGAGCTGATTTTCCTTCCTGGTTTCTCTATAAAGAGTGATGTCAGTGAACTCTCCGGGAGGGGCGTGGGCATGGATGTTGTGAAGAGCAATATATCGAGGATAGGTGGTATGATAGATATAGAGAGTAACAAGGGTGAAGGAACAACTATTCGACTGACGATTCCTATTACTCTGGCTATTATAGGTACTCTCATTATTCAGGCAGGCTCAAGATGCTATACCATTCCAATGAATTCCCTTGTAGAGGTGCTCGAGTTTTCACCTAATGATATAAAGACGGTCGAAAAGAAAGAGGTCTTGTGCCTTAGAGGCAGGACAATACCGTTGGTTCGTCTCAATGAATTCTTCGGCTCTCATAAGCGAAGGGATGATACCGAAACTCTTTGTGGAATAGTAACAGGTGTGGCGGATGTCAGGCTCTGCCTGGTCGTCGACAAGATAATAGGCAGGCAGGATGTGGTCATTAAGACGTTTGGAAGGATATTGAAGGCAAAGGGTGTCGCCGGTGCCACAGACCTTGGCAGATTGGGAATAGCCTTTGTTCTGGATATTCCCGGGATTATTTCCGAGAGTATAAAGGATAGGAGGGTGGGACGTCTCATGAG
>WGFD01000115.1 GCA_015492395.1 Deltaproteobacteria bacterium
GGAGAGACCTGATGCCATCCTTCCCACCATGGGTGGACAGACAGCCCTCAATGTCTCCGTCAGGCTCGCCGAATCGGGCATACTGGAGAGGTACGGGGTTGAAATGATAGGGGCGAATCTTGAGGCTATAAAGAAGGCGGAGGACCGGGAACTCTTTAAAGAGGCTATGGACAGGATAGGTCTCAGGGTTGCATTCAGTGCCATGGCGCGGTCATTTGAGGATGCCCTCGAAGCGGAGGAGAGGATGGGATACCCACTTATCATAAGACCCTCCTTTACCCTCGGTGGTACAGGCGGAGGTATAGCCTATAATAGGGAGGAGTTTGAGGATATCTGTAAGGCCGGGCTGGACGCAGGGCCGGCGCATGAGATCCTTATAGAGGAGTCCCTCATAGGGTGGAAAGAGTTCGAGCTGGAGGTCATGAGAGACTCTAAAGACAACGTTGTCATAATCTGTTCCATAGAAAACCTTGACCCCATGGGTGTCCACACCGGTGATTCGATTACCGTGGCCCCGGCCCAGACCCTTACGGATAAGGAATACCAGGCCATGAGGGATGCGGCGATAAACATAATAAGAGAGATAGGCGTGGATACGGGCGGAAGCAATATACAGTTTGCGCTTAATCCCGCAAACGGCCGGATCTGTGTTATAGAGATGAATCCCCGGGTATCCAGGAGTTCGGCGCTTGCAAGCAAGGCAACCGGCTACCCAATTGCCAAGATAGCGGCAAAACTTGCAGTGGGCTATACCCTGAATGAGATACCCAATGATATAACCAGGAAAACCCCCGCATCCTTTGAACCTGCTATAGACTATGTAGTGGTCAAGTTGCCGCGCTTTACCTTCGAAAAGTTTCCCAACGCCGATCCTACGCTGACGACCCAAATGAAGTCCGTAGGGGAGGTTATGTCGATAGGAAGGACATTCAAGGAGTCTTTCCACAAGGCCGTCAGATCACTCGAGGTAGGTGCTTATGGTTTGGAGAGTAGGGTATGGGCGGAACGTGAAGATGGCATGTTTGAGGCTACTGAGTCCGAGATTGAACTGATCATAAATAAGCTGAAGACGCCTAACTGGGAGAGATTGTGGTATATAGCCGATGCCTTTCGTGGAGGTCTAGCCGTGGATGATGTCTTCGAGGTTACCAATATCGATAAGTGGTTCCTTGAAAATATACTAGAGGTTGTGGAGTTCGAGGAGGTCATAAAGGCCCGGAAGGGCATGTTGGATACCATTGATACTGAACTGCTGAGGAGGGCGAAGGAGTTGGGCTTCTCGGACAGGCGTATTGCCGAACTCTTGGGTGTCGGTGAGAAGGATGTGAGGGATATACGTCTTGATAAAGGGATAGTCCCGGTCTATAAGACGGTCGATACCTGCGCCGCTGAGTTCGAGGCCTATACCCCATACCTCTATTCGACGTATGAGAGGCCATACTTCCGCCTTGAGGGTGAAAGGCTGGAGATGCGGAGTTCCTGTGAGTCGGCCCCGGCAGATGGGAAGAAGGTGGTTATCATCGGCAGCGGGCCGAACAGGATAGGTCAAGGGATTGAGTTCGACTACTGTTGTGTCCATGCAAGCCTCACCCTGAAAGAAGAAGGCGTAGAGAGCATTATGGTTAACTGCAATCCTGAGACCGTCTCCACCGACTATGATACCTCTGACAGACTCTACTTTGAACCTCTCACATTTGAAGATGTGATGGCTATCGTCGAGAAAGAGCGCCCTTACGGTGTGATTGTACAGCTGGGGGGACAGACCCCTCTTAAGCTTGCCATTGCGTTGGAAAAGGCGGGTATAAGGATCCTTGGTACCCCTCCGGACTCCATAGATATCGCTGAGGACCGGGAGAGATTCGATGTCCTGCTCGAGGGCCTTGGCCTGATGAGACCTGAAAGCGGTGCGGCCCGGTCCATAGAGGAGGCTGTGGAGATAGCCGGTAGGATAGGTTATCCTGTCATGGTAAGGCCGTCGTATGTCCTGGGTGGACGGGCAATGGAGATAGTATATGAAGAGTCCAGTCTACTTTCATACATGACAAAGGCTGTAGAGGCATCGCCTGAACACCCTGTTCTGCTGGACAAGTTTCTCGATGGCGCTATTGAGGTGGATGTGGACTGCTTAAGTGACGGCGAGGACGTTATTATCGGCGGCATAATGGAACATATAGAGGAAGCCGGTGTTCATTCCGGCGATTCGGCATGTTCTATTCCTCCTTACTCTCTCGACGACAGTATGATTGACACCATAAGGTCCCAGACTATCTCTATCGCCAGGGTCCTAAAAGTGGTTGGCCTGATGAACATCCAATTTGCCGTAAAGGATGGGAATATCTACATACTGGAAGTAAATCCCAGGGCGTCGAGGACCGTTCCATTCGTAAGCAAGGCCATAGGCAGGCCCCTTGCCAAGATCGCCACTAAGGTGATGCTTGGCAAGAAGTTGAAGGACCTAGGCATAGAGGGTGAGCTTAACACAAGATATACCTCTGTAAAGGAGGCCGTATTTCCGTTCATTAAGTTCCCGGGCGTCGATACGATACTGGGACCGGAGATGAAGTCTACGGGGGAGGTTATGGGTATAGACTCCGATTTCGGAAGGGCCTTTGCGAAGGCCCAGGTGTCGGCAGGAAACTCATTGCCGGGTCATGGAAAGATCTTCATAAGTGTCAGGGACGAGGATAAACCTCCCATAGCCCATATAGCAC
>WGFD01000116.1 GCA_015492395.1 Deltaproteobacteria bacterium
GAAGGATGGCATCAGGTCTCTCCCTCTCTATTATCTTCTCGACCACCCCATGAGTAATCGGCTCTATATAAGTCCTGTCGGCGAAGTCCGGATCTGTCATGATCGTTGCAGGATTAGAGTTTACCAGAACGACTCCGTAGCCGTCATCCTTCAACGCCTTGCATGCCTGTGTACCTGAATAGTCGAACTCACAGGCCTGCCCGATGACTATCGGCCCGGATCCGATTATGAGCACCTTCTCTATATCCTCTCTCTTAGGCAATACCCCTCCACCCAGATACGACTGTTTTAGACTCCTGACGACCCACCGTGTGAGCGGCAGTCACGCTGCAACTGCTTGCGGTAACATTATGGGAAGTAGACTCGGCTTCCTTTCGCATTACCTTCCTTCAGCATCCCACTTTTCATCAACCGGTATATCTTTTTTACTCCGGTATTACGATATCTTTCGCACATACTCTTCAGTCTGTGGAGGTTGTCTATCAACCGGAGCGGGTCCCAATTATCATCAAGTCTGGCATCCATAAACTCTTCGCATATTATCCCATACATATCTCCTGGATAAAACCGGAAGACACCGGTAGACATGCGCCGGCCATAAAAATTGACAAGCCTGGTCTCTACAATATCGCCGCGCTCAAATACGGTGTCAGCTCCTGCAATCCTGTATAGCTCGCCGGAAAAAAGGTCCTTTAGCTTTACCTCTCCATTCTTTCCTCCCTTTACCAGGAACATGCTCCGACGGTTCTGTATGATATGCCTGTAGGCCTCATCTTCACCACTGTCATAAAGGGCCTTTTCCATATAGTGTTCCATAGGGGGAACACCTGCCGAAGCCAGCGGCCTTTCGAAGATAAACCAATCGAAGAAGAACGCCAACCTGTCTTCACGACCCTCACCATTCAGCTCACCCCCCTTCGCCCCGAACTCTTCCTGCGCCCTCAATATCTCCTCTTTATATCTTTCAGAGACGAAGTAGCCCTTCAGCTTCTCAAGGTAAAACTCTAAATCATTGTCTTCCCGTACCATAGCTAGGAATACCCCACCATCTCGCAGAACCTGCCGAAGATATACGCGGAATCGTTGGGACCAGGAGCCGCCTCCGGGTGGTATTGGACGGAGAGCAACCGGTGTTCCCCGTGAACCAGTCCTTCAACGGTATCATCATTCAGGTTTACATGGGTAATCTCCGCCAGACCCTCCAGAGAGCCGGCATCAACTGCAAAGCCGTGGTTCTGAGAGGTTATCTCCACCTTGCCAGTAGCTACGTCAAAAACGGGCTGGTTTCCTCCCCTGTGGCCAAACTTGAGCTTATATGTTCTCCCGCCAAGAGCAAGGGCCAGGATCTGATGGCCGAAACATATCCCAAGGATAGGCATCTTGCCTATCAGCAGTCTTACGTTATCTATGGCGTATGTCACAGCTGACGGGTCTCCAGGTCCATTAGAGAGGACTACCCCCACCGGATCCATCGCAAGCACATCTTCGGCCTGGGAGGATCCCGGCACCACCACTATATCGAAGCCGACCTCTACAAGATTTCTTAAGATATTGTACTTGACCCCGAAATCATAGACCACTACCTTTCTCCCGCCGCCAGTCCTCTCTTCACAGCGGCCGGGCTCAAACTTATAGATACCTTCACTCCAGCCATACGGTTCACGGCAGGTAACCTCCTTGACAAGATCCCTTCCGATAAGTCCAGGCAAATCGAGGGCTTTCTTCACCAGCCTCCCATAATCTTCATCAACTGTAGAGATCACCCCCTCCATGGCCCCCTTATCCCTGATATGCCTTGTCAGCGCCCGCGTATCAAGGCCATAGATACCAACTATTCCGTACCTTTCAAGGTACTTCTCGAGGCTCTGCGTGGAGCGCCAACTGCTTGAAGAGCTGGATGGTTCCTTGACTATAAAACCGGCCAGCCACGGCCTGTCGGACTCCGCATCAAACTCGTTCGTCCCGTAATTCCCAATCTGGGTATAAGTCATAACGACCATCTGTCCCCTGTAAGAAGGGTCTGTCAATACTTCCTGGTAACCGCATATTGATGTGTTGAAGACTACTTCACCCGACACTTCGCCCGTGGCACCGAACGAGTATCCTTCAAAAACGGTACCATCGGCAAGGGCCAGGACCGCCCTCTTTCGCCTATCCACTGTATACCACCTTCCCGGCTACTATCGTGGTCACCACTTTACACTTCATCTTCCAGCCACTAAACGGGGTATTACGCCCCTTTGAAAAGAACCTCTCAGGATCGACCAGCCATTCCTTTCCTGGATCGACAATAGCGATATCCGCATCACCACCTACCGCTATACTCCCTTTATCGATACCCAGAATATCCGCCGGTCCGGAGGTCATCCGAAGGATCGCGCAGTCTCGACTAATAATACCGTTTTCCACCAAACCCCATACAAGGGAAAGTGCGGTTTCCAGGCCCACTATCCCATTCGCAGCATTATCGAACTCAACATCCTTCTCGATAGGTGAGTGTGGGGCATGATCCGTAGCTATACAATCTATCACCCCGTCCCTCAAACCTTCAATCAGCGCCTCCACATCCTCCCGACCCCTCAAAGGCGGCTTCATCTTCGCGTCGGTATTATAACCTATCACGGCCTCATCTGTAAGCGTTATATGGTGCGGAGTTACCTCTGCGGTAACATTCACGCCCCTCTCCTTGGCCATCCTGACGAGGTCTACGGTACCGGCGGTACTCGCATGGGCTATATGCAACCGTCCGCCGGTCAGCTCGGCCAGCATTATATCCCTCGCCACCATGGCCTCCTCGGCGACCCTGGTGATCCCTTTCAGTCCCAACCTCGTAGCCGTGAACCCTTCATGCATGACACCGCCGTCGGCTATCAACGTATCTTCACAATGGCTTATGACCGGCATACTAAAGAGCTTTGAATACTCAAGAATCCGCCGCATCAGTCCACCATCCGCTATAGGCATGCCATCGTCCGACAGGGCTACGCACCCGGCCATCTTCAGCTCACCGGCATTCGACACGACCTCGCCACCTAATCCCTTCGTCGCCGCGCCAACTGGAAATACATTAACACCCCCCCTGGCCCGCTCCATGATATACCTAGTCACCGACTCATTGTCATTTACAGGTTCCGTGTTCGCCATGCAGGCAACACTCGTAAACCCTCCCGCGGCGGCGGCGCACATACCTGTCTTTATAGTCTCCTTATACTCATAACCCGGTTCTCTCAGATGCGTATGTATATCTATCAACCCCGGAAGGACATACAACCCCTTCGCATCTATCACATTTTCAGCCGTTCCATTACCAACCGAAGCGGTACAGGGTTCAATAGAAGCGATCTTGCCTCCGGAGATATAAAGGTCGAACAGGCCGTCCCTGTTGTTGGCCGGATCTATAACCCTCCCATTCTTTACAAGCAGCCCGTCCATCACTCCTTGGCACCTCCTACAAGCAGATAGAAAAGGGCCATCCTTACCGCCACACCATTCTTTACCTGGTCCAGTATCAATGAATATGGACCATCTGCGACTTCCGGAGATATCTCTACACCCCTGTTAACCGGACCCGGATGGAGGATGGCCACATCGGGTGGCGCCTTCTTCAGCTTTTCAGTATCCAGACCAAAGACAAGGGAGTACTCTCTTATCGATGGAAAGAGTGGGCGATGTAATCTTTCAAACTGGACCCGGAGCATCATCACAACATCGGCACCTACGATCGCCTCTTCCAGTGAATCAACCACACTGCAACCCAACCGTTCTATTCCAACAGGTATCATAGTCGGCGGCCCTACGACCCTCACCTCCGCCCCCATCGTGCTGAAGCCATGGATATTGGAACGCGCCACCCTGGAATGAGCGATATCGCCGGCTATAACGACCTTCAGACCTTCTATCCTCCCCTTCGCATCATTGACTGTAAAGAGATCCAACAGCGCCTGACTGGGGTGTTCGTGGGTTCCGTCACCGGCATTTATTACCGGACACTTCAGGTACCTTGCAAGCATATGCGGGCCACCGGAAGATGCATGCCGTATGACTATGCAGTCCGGATTCATCGCCTCCAGGTTCTTTGCCGTATCCTTCAGTGTCTCCCCCTTCACCGTACTGCTGGTGGAAACCGAGATATTTATGGCATCCGCGCTCATCCTCTTCGCAGCTATTTCGAATGAGGTCCTGGTCCTGGTGGAAGGTTCATAGAACATGTTGATGATGGTCTTACCCCTCAGTGTGGGCACCTTCTTTATATCCCTATCAGACACTTCCCTAAACGATTTTGCCGTGGACATTATAAGCTCTATCTCATCTCTCGACAGATCTTCTATGTCGAGGAGGTCTTTCCTCTTAAGCCTCAACGCCATCTCCTTTCGGTATCACTATCACCTCACTTACACCGTCAACGTCTTCAAGGTGCACCTGGACATCTTCCTTGAGTGAAGTAGGGATATTCTTGCCGACATAGTCGGCCCTTATCGGCAGCTCTCTGAAGCCCCTGTCTATAAGTACGGCAAGTTGTATAGTCTTCGGCCTGCCAAAGTCAATAAGGGCGTTCATGGCGGCCCTGATAGTTCTGCCGGTAAAGAGGACATCGTCGAAAAGAACGACATGTTTCCCCTCTATAGATATGGGTATATCCGTCTCCTTAAGGGACGGCTGTTCCTCCCTGCGGCCCAGATCATCGCGGTACAGGGTGGCATCAAGAGTGCCTATTGGCAGATGTACCCTCTCTATCTCATATATCTTCTCTTCCAGCATCCTCGCCAGATTAACCCCCCTCGTCGGAATACCAAGTATCACAAGAGCATCGATACCCTTGTTCCTCTCGAGGACCTCATGGGCAATTCTGGCAAGGGCCCTTCTGATACCGGTGCCGTCCATTATGATCTTCTTTGCATCCATTACAGTCTTTTCACAAAAACATACCCCCTAGACCCGCGGATCAGGGGGTAATTATACATTCCACCTAAAGACTTGCCGCACATGTAGGTCCCTTTCCTAACCTCTCAGGATTAAATTAAAAGGGGCTGGTTCTATCTGGCCTTGATTGGTTTCACCGTATGTATATTGTAATAAAACGTCTTCTCGTATCTACCCGCGAAATCGACCGTAATATCATAGTCCAATGCTATATCTATCCTCTCGTAATCCCTGGTTATCTCGACATCCTCCTCGTCGAGGGATATACCCCATGTCTTCGCACTTCCGATGATATCCCTTAGAATCTCTTCATCACTATAGAAGTTGGCATTCTTGGCCTTTGTCTCAACCTCGTACTTTATCATATAGTAGCCGATCCAGGGAGGCGTCAGTTTTATGCCAAGATATATAAACAGCGCAATAAAGAGTATCCAAAGCCACCTTCGAATACCTATACTTGCGGCCACGACGATACCTCCCACTCGATTTTCCATCATACACTCTTATTTGGACTTGAGTCAATACAATAATGACTCCGGACAAGACATGACAGGCCCGGGACAGATAACTAAGGCTATCGCTAAAGCTCCCCTGTGTCTTTTCAAATAGTCTATCATCCGACTTCGTTATACTCCCTGACCCTGAAAGCAACACCGAGGTCATCTTCGGCCAGCCTTCTGCAAGCCTCTATATCCAATCCAGGCACTGACACAATAGATGCTGTCACCTTGGAGATATGCTTTCTGGCCTCTTTCAAGAACCACAGTATTGCAGGAAACGCCCTATCCCCAAAAGGGGTCTTTACGATCTTCCGGTAAGTCTCTGAATCAGGCGCATTGAGACTCACCGAGATTTCATCGACGAACTTAAGCTCCTGCAGCACATTTCTTCCATGGATCAGGTTTGCAAGACCGTCGGTATCTATCCTTATCCTGCAACCTCTCTTCTTCAGGAAGAGTCCGACCTCCTTGACAAGCTCCAGCCTGATAAGTGGCTCGCCGAAACCACAGAATACGATCTCCCTGAAATCCTGCGGGTCCGGTCCTATCGCATTCATCACATCACTGAAAGTAGGCTCGTATCTGAGTCTGAGATAGTGCCCCTTCACCGTGAAAGACCTGTACTTAGCGCAAAATGTGCAGTAGTTCGTACACATGTTCGTTATGTTGAGATACAACGAATCCCTTATCTTATATGCTATCTCCGGTCTATCTTCCCGGATATCTATGTTGAACAGATTCTTAGTATTTGATACAGTTATCCTGGCCACATCTTCCAGTGAAAGCCCCTTCAGACGTGCAATCACGCTTGCGGTTTCAATCATATAGACCGGTTCGTTTCTCTCCCCCCTGTGCGGCACCGGCGCAAGATAAGGAGAGTCGGTTTCCAGTAGTATCCTATCCACCGGCACTCTCTTTACCACTTCATGGATATCGGATGCCTTCGGAAAGGTCACAACACCCGTGAATGAGAGGAAAAAGCCCATATCCATACACGCCTTTGCCATCTCATAGCTGCCGGAAAAACAGTGCAACACGCCTCCGGTCTCACCCGCCCCCTCCTCCTTCAGAATTTCCAGCGTATCCTTTTCCGCCTCTCTCGTATGGACCACAATGGGCATACCCGACATCCTTGAAAGCTGGATGTGCCTTCTGAATACATCTTTCTGTACACCCCGGGGAGAGTTGTCGTAATAGTAATCAAGGCCGGTCTCTCCAATGGCTACAACCCTCTCGTACCTGGCAAGTCTCTTGATTTCATTGTACACACACTCTCCTGCACCCTTGGCGTCATGTGGATGCACACCTAACGATATATAGATGTTCTTGTACTTCGCCGCAAGGTCCAGAGCCGGCTGAAAACCGTTATTGCTGTCCCAGCAACTCACGTTTACGATAGTATCCACCCCGGCATCAACCGCCCTTTGCATAACTTCATCTCGATCCTTATCGAACCTTTCGTCATCAAGGTGGGCATGGCTATCTATCAACTTATACTTATCCAACATGACCTTTTCTCCTTAGTATTATCTCCTGCTTACAATTTACCACAGATGGGGTAGAGGAGAAAGGCGAATTCGGCACTCCGGTCGTAGCGACACGGCCTGCCGGAGATAAAAAGACTTCGGGGGAATGCGGTGGTTGCGCAACCACAGATACGCAGCAAATGAATATTACTCAGGATATTGCTTCAAGAAGCCGCCAAATAGTTGAAGATCCATAAGCCGGCTAGCAAGTTACGAACGCCTGCCTGTACGGGCAAACCACACACAGACAAACGCTTGGCGGACATCTCCATCCCTTGATTATTGAAACTCACTACAGCAAGCTGCAGACCCGCCGGTAGCATACAGGGGATTTCCTCATATAAGGCATAATCCGACTATATTCCGCTCTCAACGCATGTTCAGCGACGAAAAAGGAAGACAAAAGAGACCTAAACTATTTCACTACTTCACCCTACAAACCTGCATTTACTTGCAGGGGTCCTTGTATCCATATTCCTGCCGCGGTTTACGTGATCGTCTATTTCAGCCGCGCAGCCAATCATTCTGCCAAAGAGGAAGGTCGTAAAACCGGCGGACTCGACCTGTTCCTCGCTGATCTCACCGGAGACAAATGGCTGCCATACCATCTTCAGGAGTATCACTGCTATGACGGCATCGATATTCACGCAATAGACCTCTCTGCTGACCTTGGCATCGAAGAGCGCCTGCACCAGATTGTGATAAAAGTCGAGGAATATATTATATATCTTCTTTTCATCGAAGAGCGCACTTACAAACCTCTCTCTGGGATCGTAGTTTACCGGCCTGCCCTTGAAGACCGGGTGGTTAACGCATGGAATCTTCTTGTACTCTATGTTTCCGGCGGCCTTTTCCTTTGCCTTGTATCCTGCATACCACTTTGCATAGTCGCTTGCTATGGCTTTGAGGTCTATACCATGCCTCCTCTTCGACGGATCATCCAACCCAGTACCCCGGAAGCGGTCTATGAGAAATGCTACCGCTTCGTACCCGTTCCCGCCATGGGCGAAACCGGTATGGGTAAGAAAGCCAACGAAGGCCTTATTTATCTGAACCCTCTCCGGCTCCTGAGGACCATCCGCACTTACTGCCCCCTTAGAACCCTGAGCAGAGATAGTCCCAGGGCCGTTGGATATGATCAATCCCAGCAACATGGAGAACTCAAAGAGCTCCGCTTTGGCCGGCCTGCGACCCAGGAGGGCCAGGAATGCCGTCTCTGTGAAGCTGCAGGTGGTCATGAGTTCATCCATATCTATCCCCATGAAACTACCCTTCTTATGCCATGAAGACTTCACGCTAGAACCTACAAAAGCGGAGAATATTCTGGAATACCATGGCAGATTGACAATGGTATACTTGGATATCTTTCTCTTCATAAGGGCATCCCAACCGAGAGTCATCCATACCGCCGCCAGAAGCGCGTCGGAAGATGGTTTGCCGTCCGCTGCATCCTTGCAGAAGTTTATAAAGACAGACTTTTTGCCTGCCTTGTCAAGGGCCTCACCCATCTTCGACGCCAAGCCGTCTCCTCTGGACACCTTAAGTTTTGCCTTCTGCTTAGGAGTGAGATCGTTCAGTATAGCACTGTATTTAAACCTGGCCGTCGCATCCCGCAAACCGGAATGCATGAATAGTCCAAGGAGAAGCTCGGCCACCCCTATAGCACCCTCCGCTCTCTTCCTTCCCATTATAGATATGGAGGAAGAGAGGACTGTATTCGGCGAGTTGCCGGCGTCCCGCGCCGCGTCCGCCGCCAGAAGGGCGGGGTCGTCGAGCATATTGACATATGCGTTGAAGGCCACATTCGCAATGGCCCTGCCGTACTTGTCAGGGTAGTCCTTAATGATGGAAAATATCAGATTCTCCTCCAAGGACCTCCTTGATGCATCGAGGATAGAGACGTTATGGACCTTTGTCACTTGTGTGGTAGGATCCATCATCGATGCGCCGCTTGCATCCTTCATTGGTTGCCTCGGGAACTGGGCACCAATCTGCATATTAATAGCCTTAATCTGCTCATTATAAGGAGAAATCGCCTCCACTACAGGTATGTCAAGTTCTTTGGGAAGTTTAAGCCCCTGGTTGTTACCAAACCAGCACTTGAGGGAGAGGTCGCCCTTGGACTCGAAGTCGGGTTTCATCCCGTTAAGCTCCATAACCCTGGTGAGGGCATCCGGTATATGCGCTATGTTGGTTACAACGGCACCCTTCTTAGAGAATACAGGCTTCTCAGGGGTGTATATACCCTTGACTCCGAAGTAATCCATGAACCATCTTTCCTTGGCCGCGGCATCATCTCCCGCTCCGGCCAATGAACCGGCGTGCCCGCATGCCTTCGTAAGTTTAGCCTTCCAACGCCCCACGACGCAGGCAATAGTAGGTTTGTTTATCTCCAGCCCGGCTTCGTAGTACCCGCCAGGTTCGACATATATGACGGCGCCCTTGCTTCTGTCATCGTTATCCAGTGCGTTGAAGAACTCCCTGGGCGCAAAGTGGATATATACGTCCTTCCCACTGGAGATGGATGTGGTCGTACCCCACCCCTTTGTCAAAAGGTAGACTGCTATAGTCGTCGTAAAGTTTCCGGAGTTGGAGTATATAGCCACCGACCCCTTCACCAGCGATTCATCCGGTCTGCTTCCACCGAGGGCGCCGCCGACCCTGACTTGGTTCCAGGCATCTGCGACACCGAGACAATTACCACCGAAGAGATCCACACCGTTGGTCTGGCATATGGCTCTTACTGTCCTGGCATCCTTTACGGACACCTTCTCAGTTATGACTATAATCTTTTCCAGGTCCGGATTATTTTTTACAACCTCGGCAACACCATCCTTTACGCCTGCAGGCGGCAGATATATAACCGCCGTATTGAACCGGTGCCCTGCCCGAATCCCTTCCTTAACGGAGTTATACACCGGTATCGGGCCTAGTTTGGTCGGCAACACATGTCCTGACCGCCCCGGGCTCGTGCCGAACACCACATTGCCGCCTGAATATTCGTGGCTCACCGGAGTAACGCTCCTGCTTTCGCTTCCGAGGATATTCAAAACGACGACCCGGTCCTCCCTGGTGGCGACCTGTGAGAGGGTCCTTATCCCTACGTAGTATGGAAATTTCTCGACACCTTTTTTATGCATCTTTCCTCTCCTAAGCGCAGTATAGCGCTTTAATGAAGTCCACTATCTTTTTCATCCGTCATCTATCCCTGTTATATTCCCAATTTGGCCTTTATCGCCTTCCTGCCTTCCCTTCTCATCCAACTATCGGCCTTGAGCGCATAGTTGACCACCTCGGACATGGCGCTGTCATGGCCGAAGAACATGTACGGCAACCCCAGGGCCTCAACGGTATCCCTCATATAGGCCATCCCCCTGACCAGATTGGGGCCACCCCTCCCCACAACCACAAAAAGCGGTACGGGGCCATGGAGCTGGAAATATCCCCTTAAGGCGTCTGCTATGGCCCTGAATGTCTCGTATATGTCGGTATTGTTGGCCTTCCCGCCTATTACGAACAACACATTGGACTGTTCGAGCCAGTACTTGAAGACTATTTGCGAGATCTGGAACATCTTCTCGTATGGCGGATTGCCGCCGAAATCCGAGGATATCGTAGCCCTCTCTCCCAACAGTTCAGTTACAAGCGCGTTTGCGCCTCCTCCAAAGGTCGGAGCGGTTATGGTCCCGCCTTCATTGATAACGAACACATCACTCTGGCCCTGGTAGGTCCTGAGTTCATTTATCTCCTGTTCGAACTCAGAGTAGTCGGAAGCAAAGAGGTGGGCCGGCAGATCCAGCCTCTTCCAAGAGGGGTCGTCGATATCAAAGGAGCCTTTAAAGTCACATGCCACCGGCACGAGTCTGCCTTTGGAACCTGGCATCATCCGTACGGGATTAAGCTCCAGCACGTTCATACCGTAATGGTTGTAGAGGGTCCAGAGCTTCGGAAGGTTCTGGACAAGGGGGCTGATAATCTCTTTCGGCGCTTTAAGATCTTCCAAGGCATTGGAAACATGGTACGACTTAAGACCGGTAAGAGGGTCGAAGGGGACCTCCCCTATCTTGTCCTTTGGAAGCTCCTCTATGTCGACACCGCCATGGTGAGTAATGGTCATGACAGGCGCACGGTACACCGTGCTTTCAGTTATAGAGAAATAGACCTCATGTTCCGCCGGAACGCCACCCTCAAAGGTGACACCGTCCGACTTGGCAACCTTACCACCAAAGGCATGCTCCACAAAGTACAACCTCTCCTTCTCCTTCAAGGCCGTGGCTATATCGGAGGCCTTACCTATCAAGCCGGACTTACCTTTTTTCCCCACCCCCCCTTTAAATATGGGTTTGATGAAGATTAGTCCCTTCCTCTTGATGAGATCCTTTATTGCATCTACGCTTGCCTCTGGGCCGAGCACTTCCGCTACTGGAAATTCGACCTTTCGAAGTAGCCTCGCCCCCCACTGTAGTCCGGTCAGCTGCATAATTACCCTCCGTAATATTTAATACCCCGGATTATATGAACTTGCCTGCCAATTAAATCGCAGCTCCCCGCAGCAAGCTGCCGCAAATCTTTCGTGTTGCCGTTCCAACCAACCATAAAAGTCTCCGTTATAAAGAGTTAAGCAGGACACCCACCATATAGTCTCCAAAGCGGGTACCTTCTTTAGCAAATCCCCACTATTTTGTCAAGACATTTCAGCCGTTTTAGCACACTTAACACAAGATTGGCGGATCTTTTGCTTTTTCTTGCTTTATTAAGTATTTTCCCCTTGTCTGCCGATATATTATTTGCTAGTATGCAAAGGTTATATGGCGACATAATTCTATTGGAATGGAGCCTGTTATGGTGCTAAACGTATTGAGTGTGTTTTCCAATGATCTGGCTATCGATCTGGGTACAGCCAGTACCCTTATATATGTCAAGGGTAAAGGAATAATCTGTAACGAACCATCTGTGGTTGCCGTCAAGAGGAACGGCCGCGGTAAGAGGGTATTGGCCGTAGGAAAAGAGGCAAAGGCGATGTTGGGTCGCACGCCCGGCAATATCGCAGCTATACGACCACTGAAAGACGGCGTTATTGCGGACTTCGAGGTTACGGAAGAGATGTTGAAGTTCTTCATAAAAAAGGTGCATAACCGTAACTTCATGGTCAGACCAAGGATTATAGTAGGTGTACCATCGGGAATAACACAGGTCGAGAAGAGGGCGGTGCGTGAATCGGCACTCTCGGCCGGGGCCAACGAGGTCTACCTGATCGAAGAGCCCATGGCGGCGGCAATAGGCTCCGGACTCCCAATCACTGAACCATCCGGAAATATGATCGTAGATATCGGCGGTGGAACAACGGAGATAGCCGTGATATCACTTGCCGGTATCGTTCAGGCGAAGTCTATACGGATAGGGGGGGACAAGCTTGATGAAGCCATAGTCCAATACATCAAGAGAAAGTATAATATGTCTATCGGAACAGGCGTCGCTGAGCAGATAAAGATCAGTCTGGGACTCTCGCTTCCCGATGACGAGAGAAAGAGCATAGAGATAAAGGGGTCGAACCTCGTAACAGGGATACCTACCACAATGGAGATATGGAATGAAGAGATCAGAGAAGCCGTGAACGAATCGGTCAATGCGATAGTAGAGTCGGTCAAACAGGTATTGGAGGTAACACCCCCGGAGCTGGCAGCCGACCTTGTGGATAAAGGCATCGTACTTGCCGGCGGCGGGGCGCTTATAAGGAATCTTGACGTAATACTCCGCGAGGAGACCAAGCTGCCAGTAACTATAGCCGACGACCCTTTGACCTGCGTTGTGAGAGGCGCCGGGAAGGTACTTGACGAAATTAAGCTCCTGAAGGAGGTTACGATATCAGATTGATCTGATGCTGTCCCTGCTCAAGAAACACCAGCTAGTCATAACATCTTTCATACTCTGCCTTATATCGCTGCAACTGGTCTTCCTTGATATACGCGGAACCGGTGGACCGGTGATTGTAGGACGTGTAGTTTCCATAGTATCAATCCCCATACAATCCGTCACAACAGGCATATCGGGAGCCATCAAGTCACTGTGGGACGACTACATCTACCTTATAAACCTCAAGGAGGAAAACAAACTCCTGAAAAATGATATCGATATCCTAAAAGAAGAGAATAACAGACTACGGGAAGCGGCATTGGCATCATCAAGGTTGATGGAACTGCTGGACCTGAAAAACGAGGCGCTATTTCCCACGGCTGCGGCCAGGGTTACAGGGGTAAACACAGCCGGCTGGACTAAAACGATAACGCTTAACAAGGGCTACAGAAAAGGGCTGGACAGGAATATGGCTGTGATAGGACCTCAGGGTATAATAGGAAGGATCGAAGATGTCAAACCCAATTCATCGGAGGTCCTGCTCATTACCGACCCGAGGTTCCGCATAGATGTCGTGGTGCAGCGAACCAGATTGAAGGGCATAGTCGAAGGGAGCGGAAACGATGAACTAAACCTTAAGTACATAAGACAACTTGATGACATACAGGCAGGGGACACGCTGGTTTCAGGGGGGCTGGGAGGTATATTCCCCAAGGGAATCATAGTAGGCACGGTTAAAGAAGCGACCGGCAAAGAGGACAAGTTTTTCAAGACCATAAAAGTCATCCCCAGCGCAGACCTTACCAAAATTGAAGAAGTATTAGTCGTAATAAACAAGGTCCAATGAGCACTCACCGGGAGTAGCTTGCCAAGTATCTGAAGATGAAAGACCTTTTGCTCTACCCTTTATTCGTAATCTTGTACCTGTCTATAAGGAGTACGCTCCTGGTGGCCATACCTTCCCCTGACCTCTCCCTTGTAATCGTCGTCTACATCGCGCTGGTGAAACCTTCGGTCAAGGGCCTGATCACCAGTTTCGCCATAGGTTATCTGAACGACGTATTCTCTGGAGGTGTTATTGGAATAACCTCATTTTCACTGGTAATAGTGTTTATTGCAAGCCACTTCCTGTCCAGATGGATAAACCTTCATGATACCCTAACCAAATCGATAGTGATCGCCATATTGACACTGGCAAAAGGCGTCATAGTCTACCTGCTTCTGTGGTTCATAAACAATGACATCTCGTCAATAACACTTGTCATCCCTATAGCAGTAGTTACAGGACTGCTTGCCGTACCAATAACAAATCTCCTAAACAAAATGGACAGAATAATGGTCCCCAAGAATAAGGATATCGCCGCGGTATGAGCCAGTATGTCGACCAAAAAGATACCAAACATCTAAAGGTGCGGATCACCTTCCTGCTGGGCATCGTATCATTCGTCTTCCTTATAATAATTATCAGGTTATGGTACCTTCAGTTAATAAAAGACAACTACTATAAAAGACTAGCTGAAAACAACCGCATAAGACTGGCGAAGATATCCGCGCCAAGGGGAATAGTCTTCGATGCCGACAATAACAGACTTATAGAAAATCGTCCCGGCTTTGACATCATCCTGGTGAGGGAAGATATAAAGGACTGGGCGCGGCTTAAGAAAGTAC
>WGFD01000117.1 GCA_015492395.1 Deltaproteobacteria bacterium
AACGAGGCGGCCCTCTTTATGGAGATCATGTCAGATCTCAATCTCGACACAAGGCATGTCCTGGCCTTCCTGAATGAACACCTTAACATATCCCGCCAATACATAGGGCTCGGTTTAAAGATCCCTCCTGAGACAAAGAGCATATTCAAACTCTCCGCTGCGGAGGTAGAGCGGCGCGGCAGGCAGGAAATCGACTCGCTCGATCTTCTTCTGGCGATCTTCCAGGAGAGTCACAACCTCCCTTCCAGGCTCTTTCAGAGCTTCGGCCTCGACCCGGACTACGTGATAAGGAAGATCAGCCTTAAGGTGAGCAGCAGAAAGTGCCTCGAAGAGGACCTGCGAAAAAAGTACGAACTCCCTTCAAACTTGAAACACTTCGCCGTCAATCTCAATAAACTGGCCTACTACGATAAACTCCCCCCCGTCATTGGACGGGAAGAAGAGATCGACAGGGTGATCGAAGTCCTTTGCCACGTGGAGAGGAGTAATTCCGTAATGATAGTGGGAGAGCCCGGGATAGGGAAAACGGCCATAGTGGAAGGGCTGGCCAAGCGTATAGAGCTTGGTCCCCACCTGGTACCCAGACGGCTCAGGGACAAACAGATCGTCAATCTCCAAATGAACTCCATAGTGGCCGGAACGATATTCAGGGGGATGTTCGAAGACAGGATAGAGAAGATAATAAAGGAAATCAAAGAAAAGAAGAATATCATACTCTTTATAGACGAGGCGCATACACTTATCGGCGCGGGCAGCGCTATGGGTGTGCCATCCGATGCCGCCAACATATTCAAGTCTACCCTTGCGAGGGGGGAAGTCCAGATAATCGGAGCCACCACACTGGCTGAATATAAGGAGTTTATCGCGGAAGACGAAGCGTTGGCCAGGAGATTCAGGCTGGTTCAGGTCGAAGAACCTTCCCTCGAAGATACACGAAAGATACTCGACGGTATCCGACCAAGGCTGGAGAGAAACTACTCGGTCAAGATAACCGATGAGGCGATAGACACGGCGCTCTCAATGAGCCGGAGGTATACCAGGTCGTTGAGGTTGCCGGACAAGGTCATAGGATGGCTAGACACATCCTGCGTCAAGGTGGAGATCAACAGGCCCTATGAACCCGTCAAGAGCGAAGATGTCATAGAGATCATCTCTCAAGAGACCAAGATCCCAAAAGACATGATACACCGGGATACCATATCCCGCTTCAGTGACATGGAGGCGGTCATTTCCAGCCGCATCGTCGGTCAAATGGAGGCCATCGGCGCACTGGCAAACAGGCTGAGGCTCAATAAAGGACCCCTCAAGGAGAACCACGCCCGGCCAGACGGCGTCCTTCTCTTCCTCGGCCCCACGGGTGTCGGGAAGACAGAATTGGCAAAGTCTCTGGCGGAATTCCTCTTCGGCGACGAGAAGAAGATCATCCGGATAGACATGAGTGAATATAAAGATTCCGCCATAGCCGTAGACAAGCTTATCGGTATGCCGAGAGGAATAGTAGGCTCCGAGAGGGGGGGGGTTCTCACAAACCAGGTGAGGGAGAACCCCTACTCTGTTATATTGCTGGATGAGATCGAAAAGACACATCCCTATGTACTCAATCTTTTGCTCCAGGTGTTCGATGAGGGTTGGCTCACCGATGGAAGGGGGAAGAGGGTCTACTTCAGTGACTCCGTTATCATCATGACCAGCAACATTGGCGCTGATAAGTTCAAAAAATTCATGAAACCCCTCGGCTTCCTCTCAGATGAGCAGAACTTTGATACACTGAAGAATGACATAATGAGCGAGGTTGAGCACACCTTCTCACCGGAATTCATCAACAGGATAGATGATATCATCACCTTTTCACCTCTTACCCGTGCGGAAGTCAGGATTATCGCGCAGATGTATATGGCTACCATAAGAAAGCAGATGGAGGAATACGGCAAGTCACTCGATATAACAGATGAAGTTCTGGACATGATTGTAGAATCAGGCTACAGCCCCAAATACGGCGCCAGGTTCCTGAAGAGGAATATAGATGAAAAGATCAAGATACCCATTACACTCCAATGGAAGGAAGGGAACCGCTTTATCATCGATATCATTGACGAGGACCTTACCATAAAATGTGATGACAAGGAAGAACCATTGATGGTATAGTGCGTGTCTACAGTACCGTATTGAAACAGGACGGAGGGATGGCAAATTGATAAAGAACATACTCATACCGCAGGACGGTTCCAGACACAGCGCGGCAGCGCTGGATTACGGCATATGGCTTGGCAAGAGATTGAATGTGAAGCTTATCGGACTCTATGTTGTAGATCTGGTGGCAATGGAAGGACCGTTCTTCCACGACCTTTCAGGCTCGTTAGGGTTCGAACCGCTACTTAATTTCTCATCCAAGATGCGCGAGATACTGGAGGCCAAGGGAGAAGATATCCTGAAGGCCTTTGCCGACAGCTGTGAAGCCGGCGGTTTTGACAGTGAGGTGAACATCGACTTCGGTATCGTTGTAAACGAGATCTGCCAACGGACCAGGGTGGCCGACCTCGTCATAATGGGCCGCCGCGGTGTGAATGAGCGGTTCGAGTACGGACTCTTGGGATCTACCACGGAGGGTGTCATACGAAAGGCGGAAAAGCCCATACTCGTCGTCCCCGATACCTTCAACGAGCCGGCGCACCCCCTTCTGGCATACGATGGAAGCGCCTCCGCGGCCAAGGCCATGCACTCCGCCGCCGAGCTTACGCAGAACCTGGGTCTGGATCTCACGGTCATCTCCGTATCCAAGGATGAAAGCAGCGAAATATCACTTGCAGAGGCCAAAGACTACCTTGAACCCTACAATATTAAAGCTGAATTTATCGCCAGGACGGGCGATGGACACAGCGAAATAGCCAGATGCTACAAGGAAAACGGCCACGATCTTCTCTTCATGGGAACATCCCACCACTCAAAGATCGTGGAGATGGTGCTGGGCAGTACCACGGAGTATGTGTTGCGTTCAATCGATGGTCCGGTCTTCCTGGAGAGATAGGGGCGAATCGCTTTCTCATCGGTTGTGCGTATTATCCATCCCCATATAAACTACATCCTGTGGGGTTCATAATTATTTTCGGCAAGACTTGCCAACTCCTCGTCAATCTTCTTGATCCTCTCCGCCGCAATCAGGATCTGCCCCCTGGACAGGATACCTCCCTCCATAGGAATGGCGGAGATAGCCAGCCAGATCGGAAATGTTATCGTATATATCCCAGTCAGTCTAATTCTATGGCGCCCGCGGTAAAATACCACCAGATTCCTGATATCATCGGGAGTACAAATAACCGGATATCTCTTTTCCACTTCGTCCTATCTTTTTCCTTAACTCCTCCGGTTTCTCTGCCTTGCTGACATAGTCGTCATCATAAAATTCGATGGCCTGTAATATATTGGTGACTTTCCTCGGATCCATCGCATTCCAAAACGCCCACTCAAATACATGATGCACCTCACGGTCATCAAGAGAACCACAGACCCAGCACGGCGCTCCACACTTGTCACGTATGAACTTCTTGTTCTTCCTGAACAGCGAGGACTCCCTCCTTTTGTTGTGCGCCTGCAGCCAGTACCGATCTTCAAACGTTCCTTTCCTGAAATGCTCTATAATACCCGACATTTACTTGCTCTCCTTTTGTTCTCTGCAGAATATGACAGTGGAAGTCCTTAGAGGCTCCGCGCAGATAGCTGCAAGTAGTACTCACACGGATCTTCGTTCCCACGTTTCCCAGATGCTGAACGGCAACGGTCCTCCCGTCAACCGCTAGACATCGATCAACTCGTATGTTCTTCTTCCGAGGCCGATTTCTTCACCATAGTCCAGTTGTACGCTCCAGTCTATCTGCGGATAGATATCCCTGAACCTGTCCTCTCCCCCGGAGTTTACGAGATCGACCGACACCTGGTCTATGGCTACCGGATCGTTGGAGGCCAGGATACCTATGTCTTCGGCAATTGGAGGCCTGTCGTGGCCGAAGCAGTCGCATACCGGGGTGATCTTCAAGAGAAAGTTCATGAATAGATACTTCCCCTCCTTGCCCTTCAGGGTGCCAAGCCCATATTCGGCCATCTTCTTCTGGACCCTTGCAGTCGACTCATTCCACTGAACATGTATGACCCCTTCCGGGCATACAACTATGCACTGGCTGCACCCGGAGCAAACCTCCGGCCGGATGAGCGCCCTGCCATCGCTGAGTTCAATGGCCCTGAAGGCACAGTTTTCAATACACACACCGCACGCCGTACACTTCTCCCTGTTTACCCGCGGTGAACCTGTAGAATGCTGGCTCAGCTTCCCCTCCCTTGAGGCGCACCCCATGCCGATGTTCTTTATGCTCCCGCCGAAGCCCGTAAGCTCATGCGCCTTGAAGTGGGTCAGGACGATGAGTCCGTCCGCAGCGGCAACCTCGAAACCGACCTTTACCGTCTTATAGAAGTTCCGATCAACCACGATCTCCCGGCAGCTCTCGCCCCTTAGACCATCGGCTATGACGACCGGCGCCCCCATCTCATCGAAGCCGAAACCGTGCTCGGCGGCAATAGCAATATGTGAGGGCGTAACACACCTCCATCCTCTGTAAAGTGTATTGGTGTCCGTAAGGAATGGGACCACCCCTTTGGCCTTGGACCACTCTACAACCTTCCGTACATACCTGGGTTCTATAAAGGACTTATTCCCCTTTTCACCGAAGTGTAGTTTAATGGCGGTAAGATCATTGGAACTTATTCCGTCCGGCCATACCCTCTCCAAAAGGGTGTCGATGGCGGACAGCAGGTCGTTCTCTTCACGTGCTCTTGCGATGTACACCTTGCTCTTCACAATTATCCCTTACACAGTAATACCTCTGCAAACCGCTGACGCAGGGTTTATATGTCATCTTGGACCTTCTCCATGTCCCTAAGGGCCAAAAGACCATCTGTTTCAAAAGTAATGACAGGGACCGGTGATGGTGTCGCCAAATGCTTCAATACCGTTTTCAATCTGTGTGCAACCTCAGCGGCCTGACCGCACTCGATGCACAGGCAAGCGGATTATGCGCAGCACAGTAGATGGACTCTTCGCGAAGCCGTTCCGATACAAACTTAGCTGCGCTGCGCAGGGTCCTTTTCATAGAACATATTGTCGATCTCTTCATCTTTAAAGCAGCCCCATACCGGTTGCCACTTGTCGGACGGTACTACCGGTCTTCATCGCCTCGTCGACAACCTCCGCGGCTCTGAGGTATCCTATCCTTGTGTTCAACATAGTCGCCAGGCCGGCGGTCCTTTCCGCATACCACCTGCACTGTCAAGAGGAATTTTAAATATCCCCTTTTCAGGCAAATAAGATGTCCGGTTTTCAGGTAAAAAAATATCCATCAACTTGATAACTCCTCACCTGTTTCCTCCCTTATCACCTCCTTTTCAGTTATCTCGGCAGGCATGGGTCTTCTTCCT
>WGFD01000118.1 GCA_015492395.1 Deltaproteobacteria bacterium
CTTACAGCCATTGAAAATGTGAGAAAAAGAAAAATCGCACTTTTTCTTTTTCGTCTCTGAATAATTCAGGGATGAATTATTCAGAGGTTCCTTAAGATGGCATGACCAGCCGGCGCCTGTCTGCCGTGGCGCCGCACATGTCCGCCAGGATTGACAGGCAGGCACTCCCCGCAGCCTCAAGAGGGAGCTTCGACAGTGCTCTACATACCATTGACCTTGAAAGTGGATTGTGGTTATGCTATCTTGTAACCCATGAGACTTTCAAAGGAGCAGGTGGACAAGATATCCGGCAAGATACTGGAGACCCTAAAGGCGAAGGAACTCCTGGTCTTCAAGGTTGACGAGTCCACTGTCCTTTCCAGGATCCAGGAAACGTTTCTGAAGGACATCCAGGCCGAGGATGATCTCGATAGGGAAGTGGAGAATATCCTGAAGTCACATACCAGCGAGATAGACAGCGGTCAGGTCGATTACAGAAGGATGTTCAATCTCATAAAGTCCAAACTTGTGCGGGAAAGGGGGATGGTTATTTGAGGCTTTCCGAAGACCGTATTTCCCATATATCCCACCTTATAGTAGACAGAATATGGAAGGACGACCTGGTGGACTTTGTCGATGAAAACCTGGTCCTGAGAGAGGTAAAGGATGTTATCACGAAGTATCTGAGGATAGAGGAAGAGGCCGACGAGTCTGCGAGGAAGAAGATCAGGTCGCAGTCGAGATACATCCCTGAAGGCAGCAGAGAGTGGGAAGTGTTGTACGCCAAGTACTATCAAGAGGAACTGGATAAGAAAAAGTTTTAGCCGATAAGACCGACTAGCAACCGCCGTTCCGATATCCTGTACACAACGCCATAAATATATGCGCATACGGAGTGTCATAACGAAGCAGTCCAAGGCGTGACGGCCCTGGGAGCAGCGAGGGTATGCACGGTTACGATGCCCCGTATAGAACCTTCCGTAAGATAACTTGTCGATATATCATATGATAATAATCCCCCCTGTTGCGGGGGCCGTCATCGGATGGCTGACCAACTATGTAGCAATCAAGATGCTATTCAGGCCCCGCAAGACCATAGAGGTGTTGGGTGTAAGGATCCAGGGGTTGATACCGAAACGGAGAAAGGCGATCGCCAGGGCGATTGCCTCCGCAATAGAGAGACAGTTGCTCTCCGTTCGTGACCTTGCGGGAATACTCGAGGGTATAGATATGGAAAGCGAGATAGAGAGAACTGTGGCTGAGGTCATAGAACACAGGTTCAAGACCGGCAGGATCAAGAATATTCCCGTGGTCGGTCTGTTGACGGATAACTTCTCATACCATATCAAATACTACATAACCAGGGAACTGCTGAAACACTTCGACAGAAAGAAAGGCGACATCGTCAACAGATTCAAGGAGAATGTCGATATAGGTAGGATGGTGACCTCAAAGATCGATGACCTGGATATCAGGGGACTGGAGACCCTCTTGACCGATATCATAGCCACCGAACTGAGGCACATAGAATGGATCGGTGGTATCATGGGATTTATTATTGGCCTCTTTCAGGTACTCTTGATACACATACTGAGATGAAGCATGTGATTACCATAGCCGGTTCCGATCCTTCCGGCGGTGCGGGCATACAGGCGGACCTTCGGACTATGCACTCATTCGGCATGAACGGACTGTCGGCGGTAACGGCTGTGACCGCGCAAGGTAAAGACGGGGTGGAGGGAGTATATGTTGTGCCGGCCGGCTTCGTGATAAAGCAGATAAGTGTGCTGCTGGCCTCTTATACCATAGATGCCGCCAAGATAGGGATGCTCTTCAGTGAGGACACCGTCTCCGCATTGGTTAATCTCCTTGGGAAGGGGAGTTTGAAGAATGTGGTACTGGACCCCGTGATGGTCTCCAGCAGCGGTTCCGCCCTTCTGGAGGATGGGGGTCTGGAGGCGCTGAAAGAACTGATTTCCGTGGTATCGGTTGTTACTCCTAATATGCATGAGGCGTCCGTACTTGCAGGGATGGATGTGAAAGGGGAAGAGGATATGGAGCTGGCCGCAATGCGGATCAGTACACTGGGGCCGGCATACGTACTTGTGAAGGGCGGGCACCTGGAGGGAAAGGCCGTTGATATCTTATATGATGGAGTGAGATTCACTAGATTTGAGTCAGAGAGGATAGAGAGGACGCTGCATGGCACCGGATGCATACTATCGTCGGCCATAGCCTCATGCCTTGCGAAGGGTGAGAGTTGTGAAGGGGCTGTCAAGAAGGCCAAAGATTATGTTGCCGCCAGGATCGCAGGGTATGCCGACACAGCGTCAGAACCGGCGCAGGCAGTGGGATCAGATCCCCAAATCGGGTTTCGGGCAAGGAATCAGAGTTGACACCATAGCATACTTTCAGTATGATTCCATGTGTTTAGCCTTATAGATTATAGATCACTGCCTGAAGTTTCCCGCAGTAAGCTGCAAGGGATGCACTCACCGTGCATTCACAATCAAAGACCATATGGAGGGGTATATGGAAGAGAGGGTGATGGATGTGGTGCCTGGGCTGGCCGGGATACCGGCGGCGGAATCCGCAATAAGCTTCATAGACGGTAAGAACGGTATACTCGAATACAGGGGCATACCTATCAACGAGCTCGCGGAGAAGAGCAGCTTCCTGGAGACCAGTTATCTGCTCCTCTACGACAAGCTGCCGACCGTTGATGAGTACGATAGATTCACCCGGGATATAACCTACCACACGAGGTTGAAGCTCAAGATCCTGAGGATGATGGAGTACCTCCCGGAGAACGGCCATCCGATGGATTACCTTCAGTCCGTGACCTCTGCCATGGGCATGTACTACCCGGCGCGGGATACCCTTGATGAAGAGGTGAGATACTGGTCCATCATAAGGCTTATCGCGAAGATGCCGACGATAGTAGCGGCCTGCCACAGACTGCGCCATGGTGATGAGCCCATTAAGCCCGATAATGCTCTCTCCTTTGCCGAGAACTTCTACTATATGCTCTTCGAGAAGACACCTGACAAGACTACGGGGAGGCTGCTGGACGTGATGTTCATGCTCCATGCCGATCATACCATGAACGCCTCGACATTCAGCGCCCGTGTTGTCGGATCTACACTGGCGGATCCGTACACCGTAGTGTCCGCCGCTATCGGCACATTGAGTGGTCCGCTCCACGGAGGCGCCAACGAGGCGGTCATCCGTATGTTCGAGGAGATAGGTTCCAAGGATAAGGTGAGGGGGTATATAGAGGAGAAGCTCGAAAAGAAGGAGAAGATCATGGGGGTGGGGCACAGGGTGTATAAGACGAAGGACCCGCGTGCCATAATCCTCCAGAGTTATGCTCACCGGATCTTCAAAGAAGGCAGCTCCGACATGAAGTTGCTGGAGATCGCGGAAGAGGTCGAGACGATCGTCAATGAAAAGCTTGCACATAAGGGCCTCTACCCTAACGTAGACTTTTATTCAGGAGTTATCTTTCACGCCCTGGGGATTCCACAGGACCTCTTCACGCCGATATTCGCGATGGCGAGGGTCTCTGGCTGGCTGGCGCACTGGTTGGAGCAGTTGAAGATGAACCGGATATACCGGCCGGACCAGAAGTATGTGGGCTTGAGGGAGCAGAGCTATATTCCGATAGAAGAGAGAAAGTAGCGGGCAGAGGTATAACTTTATGATATAAATATGCCGGACGATACGAAAGTAATAGTAATAGGTCATAAAAACCCGGATACGGACTCGATCTGTTCCGCCATTGCCTATGCCGCGCTTAAGGATAGGATAGGGATAAAGGGCGTAATGGCGGCAAGGGCCGGCAATGTAAATCCACAGACCGATTTTGTGCTGAAGTACTTTGGTTACGCACCCCCGGCCTACCTCGCCAATGTATATCCGAAGGTACGTGATATAATGACGGCGAATGTCTCTCATGTGAACAGGAAGACACCTCTCTCTTCCGCCATGGATACCATAAGGAAGGAGAATCTCAGATCCATACCTGTCACTGACGACGGCAGGCCGGTGGGAATACTGGGCATGGCCGATATGGCGGAGAGAATAATAGCCAATGTACATCCGGGGGAGTCCCGGAAGGTCTATACATCCATAAGCAACGTCATCTCCTCCCTTAAAGCGAGACCTGTCGTGGTGTTCGAGGGTGATGAGGAGTTCAATGCTTCGATATTCGTGGGCGCCATGGCGGAGGACAGTTTCCTGAATGTGATAAGCGGCGAGTCGCCTGACAGGTCGATCGTTATCGTGGGGGACCGGGAGTCGATACAGCAGGCATGTATAAAGGTAGGCGTAAGGCTTATGATAGTAACGGGCAATCTCGATATTCCACATGAGATCGCAGACCTGGCGCGTGAAACGGGGGTGAGCATACTTCTTTCACCATACGACTCTGCGACAACGGCGTGGCTGATCAAGTTGAGCCTCCCTTCGGAGCGTCTCTGTCATGGCTTCTTCAGCGCGACCGAAGGAGACCTCGTAAAGACGGTAAAGCAGACGATGATGCAGAACAGGGAGAAGATATGCATGGTGGTAGGCGAGGATGAGAAGCTCTGTGGGATTGTCACCGCCAGCGATCTCTTGAAGACTGCGCCCATAAAACTCATTCTGGTGGACCACAACGAACTTTCCCAGGCAGTGGATGGTGCTGAGGAAGTGGACATCATAGAGGTGGTAGATCACCACAAGCTTGGCAACTTCCACACGGCAAGCCCTATCACCTTCATAAACGAGCCGGTTGGAAGCACCTCTACTCTTGTTGCCGGCAGATACCTCCAGGAAGGTGTGGAGATGGACAAGGGTATAGCCGGACTCTTGGCAAGTGGCATCATATCCGATACCGTAATGCTCAAGTCGCCCACTTCCACCGATAAGGACAGGGTTATGCTGCATAGACTCGCGGATACCGCGGGTCTGGATATCGAAAGTTATGCGAAGGAGTTGTTCGCTACAGGTTCGGTGCTGAAGAACAGGAGGCCGGAAGAGATAATAAAGGCAGATTTTAAGGTATACGAGGTCAATGGCAAGAAGTTCGGCGTAGGTCAGGTTGAGGTCGTAGGTTTTCTCGACTTCTATGAGGTTCAGGCGGATATAGAGGCCGCCCTGGAGGTGATAAAGAAGCGGGAAGGGTTTAACCTGGTAGGGTTACTGGTGACCGACATATCTTACGGTACCAGTATAATGGACCTTATGGCCGATGAAGAAGTTCTCCGCACACTCGGCTACCCTTCGATAAAGAAAAACCTCTATGAGCTGAAGGGTGTTATATCCAGAAAGAAGCAGGTAGTACCTCACCTGTACAAGGTGTTTACGACGCTCTACGGCAGCTGATGCGCTGCCCGCTGTCACTTTGTGGCTACTACGAATGGTGAGTCGAAACCCTGGCTTTCGAAATCACTCCGCGCCTTTTCCGCCTCGTCGATTGTGGAATACCTTCCAACCCTGACCCTGTAGAAGACTCCCCCGCCGTTATTGTAAGTTTCTATGGCGGTATCCTTGTTGATCTTGCTGAGCTCCTCTTTCAGGTTCAAGGCGTTTTCCTGTACCCTGAATGCCCCTACCTGGACGGTGAAACTTCCTTTGCTGTAGTCCGCCTTTACATATGAAACGCCCTTCTTTATCCCCAGCGCCTCGATTCTTACCATCGCCACACCTTCCCCTACAATGTCGAGCTCTTTGGCAGCGCTGTAAGAAAGGTCTATTATTCTGCCTTTAACGAATGGACCTCTATCGTTTATACGCACTACCGCACTCTTGTCTTTATCCAGGCGCGTGACCTTCACGTAAGTACCCAGTGGCAGAGTCTTGTGTGCCGCCGTCATTCCGTACATATCGTATACCTCCCCGTTAGAGGTCATCTTCCCGTGAAAGTCCTTTCCATACCAGGAGGCCATCCCGGTCTTCACATAGCCGTCAGCGGAGCCTAACGGAACATACCATTTACCATAAACCTTATATGGCCGCTGTGTCGGCGCCTTGCCGGCGGAGTCCACCGGTTTGGAAAGCCTTGTCCCGCAACCTGTAAAGGTAATGAGTATTCCGATAGATACGGCGGATAGGGTATAAAAAAGAGTCCTGCGAAGCATATCAAACTCCCCCACTCAGTTGAGATTTGAAGTGGCTATTTCCTTTAACGTGCCGTATACCTCTTCGATCTTCATCTTGGTCTCTTCGATACTGCCGCTGTTGTCTATTACGATGTCGGCATACTTGAGCCTTTCCTTCCTCGGCATCTGTGCCTTCATCCGTGACCTCACCTCATCCTCTGTAAGTCCCTTTCCCATTGCCCTCTCCATCTGTATATCCTCCGGTACATCGACCACTATCACACGGTCCACCACCCGGTAGTTGCCGCTTTCGATGAGGAGCGCCGCGTTGATTACTATAACGGCCAGCGGATCCGCCGACCGTATCTCTTCCACTTGCCTCTTTTCCTCTTCTATTATACGCGGATGAGTAATGGTGTTCAGACGGTTTAGCCGTTCCTGGTCCGGGAATACGAGAGCGGCCAAGCGCCTCCTGTTTATTCGCCCCCCGGCATCCAGGATATCTTTTCCGAATGTCTCTACTACATCCTCATATGCGGGCAGCCCCGGTTCGAGAAGGGCCCTTGCTATCTCATCTGCGTCTATTACGCGGGCGCCCAATCCTCTAAGGATCCCGGGTACAAGGTCCTTTCCGGAGGCTATTCCTCCCGTCAACCCGACCACCAGCCAATGCCACCTCACCTTTCCTTCATCAATATAAAACTCAACTGTCTTCCCGCCGCCTCACCTTCCTTCCTGAACGAGAAGAAAAGGTCGGTCTTACAGGAAGTGCAGATGTCCGATATGGAAATATGTTCCTCTTTAATACCATACTCCAGCATCTGGAGCAGATTGGCCCTCTTCAGGTCCAGCAGCTTGATTCCGTTGTCTGCAAGTATGGCCCCGTCCATATTGGCGAAGCGGTTAGCGACATCGTCCTTTATCTCATAGCAGCATGGGCCTATTGCCGGCCCCATGGCGGCTATGACATCTTCGGGGTTAGACCCGAAGCGGTTCTTTAACACCTCTATGGTCTTCCCAGTCACACACTTGGACGTCCCCTGCCAGCCGGCGTGAACGACGGCCGCCGCTCTAACTAAAGGATCAAAGAAGATTACCGGGAGGCAGTCGGCGGTCAGGACCCCCAGGGCTATGCCGTCCAGGGTGGTGACTATTGCGTCACCCTTGGCGCCGGACAGTTGGGAGAGAATATCCCTGTTTCTGTCTATAGATTCATCGATGACAAGCACCCCGTCACCATGCACCTGCCTGGCAATAACGAGTCTGGCATGGTCGAAGCCGAACAGTTTCCCGAGGACGACCTTTCTGCGCTTCGCCTCCACCTTTTCATAACCGTCCTTCTCCCTGAAGTCCAGTGAAGAGAGCGGTCCTTCCTCTCCTATTCCTTTTCTTGTAAGAAAGGCATGCGTCAATACATCAAAATCATCAAGGATGGGTGAAGATACGAAGTTCATGGGTTAATGGCAATATTCCTCTAATATTTCTATAAGTGATTTCATATCCTCCGGCGGTTGCGACGCGAACTCCATATAACCTCCCCTGAGGGGGTGCACAAAGCCCAATATACCGGCGTGCAGTGCCTGCCGCCGGAAGGACTTCAACTTGTCGATTACAGGTTTTGGCAGCATGGAGGGTATGGAGCGCTTGCCGTAGACCGGGTCCCCTACGACAGGGTGGTGTATGTGCGACAGGTGGACCCTTATCTGATGGGTCCTGCCGGTCTCCAATGAAAGTTCCAGCAAAGAGAACTTGCCGTAACTCCTCAGTATCTTGTAGCGTGTCACGGCCCGCCTGGCCCTGGTTGTATTCACGGACATCTTTTTTCTGTGCACCGGGTGCCTGCCTATGGACATATCGATGGTCCCTTCACTATCGGAGGGTACCCCCCAGGCCACTGCCATATACCTCCTCTTTATCGAATGCTCCTTGAATTGTCTGGCAAGACCAAGGTGGCATTCGTCATTCTTCGCCACTACCATCACACCGGAGGTGTTCTTGTCTAGTCTGTGCACTATCCCGGGCCGCAGAACGCCGCCGATCCCTGAGAGTCCCCTGGCATGGTAGAGTATGGCATTTACCAGGGTGCCGCTCTTGTGCCCGGCGCCCGCGTGAACCACCATGCCCGGCGCCTTGTTTACTACGATGAGGTCTTCATCCTCATATATTATATCGAGCGGTATGGGTTCGGCTGTAGTCGCGATGACCTCAGGTGCAGGGATGTCAACCAGCACGACATCACCGGCCTTCAGCCTGGTGCCTGCCTTCGCAGGGTTGTTGTTGAGGAGGATATCGCCGGATTCTATGAGATTTTTGATCCTTGAGCGTGTCAGGGATGGGTTTTTATGCGCCAGGTATACATCGATCCTCTTTGAGGCCTCTTCTTCATCGACCCTGTAGGAACAGGAGCTGAATACCATGGTAGAGTCTCTTTTAAAGTCCCACTGAGGCGCTGTTTCATCAGTGGAGAAGAGGGTCACCATATATCGGATTCTATATTACCGCTCCTCTTTATGAGGACATCAACAATGGCCTTATTGTAGATGTTGGTTTCCTTGGCGAATTCGGGATCCACCCTGCTTACAAAGAGGTCGTACCCTTCTTTCAGCTCCTCTTCCAGTACCTCGAATAGACTGTCGTTCTGGATGCCGTCCACAACCTTCGCCTTGTTGTACAGGGCGATATCCGATATGATCGCTCGCGCCAACCTTTGAGCGGCCTCGTGTGACTTGATTAGTCCCATATCAAACCTTTTCCTTTAAGATTTGTTTTACCAATACTTCCCCACCCTGTTCAGCATTTGCCCTGACCAGCTTCTCCACTTGGTCTTCGTCCCTCTTCCTGAATGCCTCGATTATATCCTTATGCTGTTTTACCGAATTCCCCATTCTGCCGGGGAGAGAGAGTGAAGTTACCCTGAACCGTTCGAACTGTTGTACAAGGTTGTTGACAAGGTTATACAGTTTATCGTTGCCGCAGGCGCTTAAGAATATGTCATGAAACGCATTATCAAGATTGAAGAAACCCCTGACGTTGTCCTTCTTTGCCAGCTTTGCCATCTGTACGTTGAGGGTCTCCATCCTTTTGAGGTCCTTTTCCGTAAACTTTCTGCACGATAACCGTGCTGCGTAACCTTCCAGAAGACTCTTTATGGCGTAGAACTCCTGTACATCTTTTTGAGTGATAGGACTTACTATTGCACCCTTTCTGGGTGTGATGGAGAGGAACCCCTCCGACTCCAACTGCCGGAATGCCTCCCTGATCGGGGTACGGCTTATGCCGAACCTCTCCGCAAGTTCGTGTTCCGGAACACGCTCGCCGGGTTTCAACCTCTCCGTTATTATCGCTTCTTTTACAAAATCGACTATCCTCTCCCTTAAGGTAAGGTGCCTCTCTATTGGATAGTCGACCACCTTCGATCCTTCCATCGACTCTTATCCTATACCCTCTTAGCCCTCTAAGTCAAGAGTTTTGGAGGCGAAATATAGATCTTCCACATCCTCTCGGATCATGGGATGGTCCGCAATATGCGGGGTTGTTGCGTTTCTTGGATTCTTTCTATATACTTTAGCTGTATCCAGCGGCATCGTGGGACAAAAGATCCGGTTCAGGGTTTTGGTGGGAGTCTTTCCACCACTATAGAGTGGCCGTATATACCGTTTTATACAGAGCGTCGCAACCGTACATACCTTCTGTCGTCCCTGGTTCATCGGTGCGGCGTACAATAAAATAAGAGTACGCCTTCTCATTCCTCACCTTCACCGCGCCTCGGTCTGCGTTGCCCTGACGCTCTGTATGCCCATATATTTATAACGTAGTGTATAGGAGGCTGCGATGATCGACTATGATGACCTGATAAGGATAGATCTCTTTGATGACCTTACCGAAGAGGAGCTCAAGTCCATCCGGGAGATATGCAGCGAGGAGCGGTATGCCCCCGGGGAGTTTATCTTCAAAGAGGGATCCCAGGCCAAACGCCTCTACGTCCTGAAAGAAGGCAAGGTCTCTATAGAGATCCAGGTGGGTGACAATAAGCACCTCAGCGTATTTACCATATCCCAGGGTGCGGATCTCTTCGGATGGTCCGCCCTTGTGGAGCCATTTAAGTTTACAGCCTCTGCGCGGTGTGTCGATGCGGCTACAGTCCTTGCCGTCGACGGGGTGAAGTTGATGGGCCTGATCGAGAAGGACTACCGTATGGGTTTCCTGATTATGAGGAGGATATTGAGATTCATATCGCAACGTGTCAGGGATTCACGCCTCCAGCTCATCCACTGCTACTATGCCCGGTAGGCCGGACGTTACAGTTTAAGTGCCGGCCTGTTTCGGAAGATCGGCCGCGATCCATCGGACTGACAAAAAACACGGACGCGAGACATCGGGAAGCGGGGCCTGTCTGCCACGGGCAGGGATGATGCCGTAATTGGCTCGTATGCCACGACAGGGAGTGGCTAGGCAACACCGCGGATGGACTTTTCAGCAGCCTTGATATAAGCCATGTGTTACGCTATACCAGCGAAAGTAATGGAGATAAATAAGAGAACGGCCGTTATCGACTACTTCGGTGTCAGGAGGGAGGCCCTCATTGACGGTGGAGAGGTAAAGGTTGGCGACTATGTCTTCGCCCAGGGTGGTTTTGTGGTAGAGGTAATCCCCGGCGGGGAGGCCCGCGATATCCTGGAGAACTGGAGGGAGGTTTTCTTAAGGCTGGAGGAGAGGGACAGGCGACTCTCCTCCAGCGCCGCTGGAACCGGGGGCGGAGATCCAGGGATATCCAGGATACTGGATGAGATGGAGGGTGGAAGGCCCGTTTCCGAGGATGAAATTCTCGCGCTTCTGAGCATCGATGGAGAGGAGAATCTGGAGATGCTCTATGACGCGGCAAACCGCCTGCGTCAGAGGGTGCATGGCAACTCATGCTGTGTCCATGGAATTATAGAGTTTTCCAATATCTGCGGGAATGACTGCGCCTACTGCGGAATCAGGAAGGAAAACAACGGCCTGAGAAGGTACAGGATGGAGCCTGATGAGGTGGTGGGGGTGGCAAGCAGGGCGGTCAACAACATGGGCTTCAGGGCGCTCGTATTGCAATCGGGTGAAGACGGTTACTATACGACCGGTGTCCTTGGAGGTATAGTGAGGAGAATCAGGGAGAGATGCGGGGTCCTCATCATATTGAGTATTGGCGAAAGATCGCTGGCCGACTATGAAGAGCTCTATAAGGCTGGGGCACGCGGTGTGTTGATGAGATTCGAGACATCCAGTCCGGAGATTTACGCCAGGATGCATGCCACCCTCGCTTACGGGAAGAGGCTGGAAATACTCGGCGGACTCAAGTCCATCGGCTACATTATCGCCACCGGATCGCTCATAGGGTTGCCCGGCCAGGGTCCGGAGGACCTGCGCGGGGATATACTGCTGGCCGCTTCCCTGAAGACGGATATGTACTCATTTGGACCCCTGCTGGCGCACCCACACACACCGCTTGCGGGGACTCCGGAAGTAGATCTCCATAAGGGAATGAAGGTAATAGCGGTAACCAGGCTTATTGATCCGAACGGCACCATATTGGTAACCTCCGCTATGGAACAGCTTTTCGGTCGAAGGGGGATGAAAATGGCATTGGAGAGCGGCGGCAACTCCATGATGATAAATCTGACCCCTTCCGAATACCGCCGGCACTACTCTATCTATCCAGGCAAGGGAGATGGTTCCGGAGGAATCAGGGAGGAGGTCGACACCAAACTGGAACTTCTCCACTCCCTGGGCAGGGGACCTTTGGACATAGGAATGAAGACGGGGGTGATGCAGTGAGAAGGCCTGGGGAGATGATTCCATTCGGAGAGATCGGCCACCTCCTCGAGCGGGCAAGTGGAGCGTCCCCTGGGGAGGTGGACTCCATAATCCGTAAGGCAAGGTCACTCGAAGGGCTGACACCTTACGAGACCGGGGTGCTGCTCTGTGCTAATGGCAAGGACGTTACCGGAGCCGTCTTTGAGGCGGCAAGAGATGTAAAGGAGGCCGTCTATGGCAGGCGGCTCGTCCTCTTCGCGCCGCTCTACCTTTCCAACCTGTGCGAGAACGACTGTCTCTACTGCGGATTCAGGCGTGGCAACAAGGAACTCGGCAGAAGAGTGCTGACCCTTGAAGAGATAAGGAGTGAGGCCGAGGCAATCATAGAAGATGGCCATAAGAGGGTCCTGGTCGTAGCCGGTGAGGATAGAGAGAGATGCGGAATAGACTATATTGAGAAGGCGGTCCGCGCCATATACAGTGTGGGGACTGGCGGCGGAAAGATCAGGAGAGTGAACGTCAACGTCGCCCCCCTGACGGAAGAAGGATTCAGGCGCCTCAAGTCCATACACATAGGCACATACCAGCTCTTTCAGGAGACATATCACCCCGAGACCTATAAAAAGATGCACCCAAACGGCCCCAAGAGCGACTTTCATAACAGGCTTGCCGCCCTGGATATGGCGCAGGAGGCGGGAATAGACGACGTAGGCATGGGAGTACTCTTCGGACTCCATGACTACAGGTTCGAGGTCTTGGCGCTCGTCTACCACTCTCTCCACCTTGAGGCAAGATACGGCGTAGGGCCGCACACCATATCAGTTCCCAGGATAGAGCCTGCAAACAACGCCCCTGTCTCTCTCTGCATCCCGTATGAAGTTTCCGACGACGACTTCATGAAGATAATAGCCGTTCTGAGGCTGGCCGTACCGTATACCGGCCTGATCATTAGCACCAGAGAGCGGGCGGAGTTTAGGGACAGGCTCCTGGGTTTGGGTGTGTCGCAGATAAGCGCCAACTCACGGACATCACCAGGCGGATATACGCTTGAAAGCGGCGGCAGGCGGGAAGAGCAGTTCTCCATAGCTGACAAGAGGACCACGGAGGATGTCATAAGGGATATCTCAAGATACGGCTTTTCGCCCAGTTTTTGTACCGCCTGTTACAGGACAGGCAGGACCGGAAGTGAATTCATGGGCCACGCAAAACCTGGGGAGATCCAGAGATTTTGTCTTCCGAACTCGATCCTCAGCTTCAAGGAGTACCTCATCGATTACGGGAGCGATGATCTCAGAGAGATAGGCGATGGGCTGATAAAGGAACAGATAACCGGGATAAAAG
>WGFD01000119.1 GCA_015492395.1 Deltaproteobacteria bacterium
GATTGCGCCAACCCCAGGGATAAAACAGGCTGGAAGTTGACATAATGTTGATCTGCTGTCAATGAACAGGCTTTCCCGGCCGGCTATACAGAGGATTGCAGGATTTAGGTACAATATAAAAGGGGCGCCACGCGATTTGACCTTTACATCCCCGTATCGTGGATTTCAGCAAGAAAGGGGGGCTCCACAACCACAGTAACGCAAACTTCCCCCTGCACATGGATTGAAATTATAAAAGACCCTACACGCTATCCTTGCTGTTCCATCTCCTTCTGCTTCTCGTACAGCGCCGTATACTCATTCTCCAGAGTCTCGAGATTTTGCTGAAGTCTCTCATAGGACTCGCTCTTTTCCTTCAGCTGGCTCTCAAGCTCGGCAATAGCCTCTTTCAAGCGGTCGTTCTCAAACAGTACTCTTTCGTACTTCTCGTAACTCACCGACTCCTTCACTACATGTGAAAGCCTCTCCACCTCACCCTCAATATCGTGTGTCTTCTTACCAAGACGTTTATTCTCACCCTCGAGCACATTGACACATGTATTCATCTCCTTTATGTTTCGCTCGAAATCCGCAACCATCTTCTGGAGTTCATCCGACCTTTCAGCCTCTGGCACCAGGATCTCAAGCTCAGCCGCTAGGTTTGCATTTATCTCCTGACTTTCGGCAAACTTGGCCTGCAGGAGGTCCAGCATGTCACGGTATCCTTCCATTTGGGTTATCTGGTTCTTCTGGCTTGATATTACTGTATTCAATTCGGCAATCTTCTTCTCAGATTCGTCCGCCATGGACTCGACCTCTTCCAACGCCTTCTTCCTATCGTTCACGAGGCCCTGCATCTTCCTGAGAAATCTGCCACTGATCCCGTTGAAACCTTCATAGATCGCATCCCAGAACATAACGCTATCGGCCTCCTTGCTGCCGAGCGCACCCACCGCCGAATCAATCAAGGACAACCTTGCCTCTATCATCTCCTTTTCCAGCAACTTACCGGCTTCCTTGCTGCCTTCCAGGGTTGAAAGGCGCTGTTTGCACTTGTCGGCCTCATTTTTGAGCCCACCCAACAGCCTCCCGATTCCACTGCCGAAGCCGCCTCTCTTCCTATACCTGAGGAACATAAATAGCGTGAGCGCCACTGAAACGACAAGAAACTCGATGACAAATAGAAACAGCAGTGCGTTTACCTTGATCAACTTCTCCACCTGGTGGTTAGTCTTTTCAGGAAGACCTTCATCCGCTCACGTTTCATGCACGAAACAAGCGACGCTCCGACTACGATATTAATGAGAACAAAGACGAGCATGACCCTTAACCATGAAACCTTTTCATCTTCGCCCCCCACCTCCGCGCCTACCTCCAACTGTTCATCCTCGCCTTCATGTGCTATGGAATCGCTGTCCGTTTCCGGTTCGTAGACCTCGAAGTCGAAGACCCTCTCTCTCTCAAAGGTCTTACCTTTGGCTCTAACTCTCAGCGCATACCTGCCGGTTTCAACTGGAACGAATTGTCCTGAATAGACCCCTTTCTTCACCTCAACACTGTCTATATCAAGCGTCCCACCTTTCCGGTCAAAAATAACGAAGGAGATATCTGTGGTCGTCAAGACCTCCTTCCTCCTGACCACCCTCTCATCCATTTCAAGCCAGGCCTCTATATTGACCGGTTGTCCCCTTATAACATAGGAGCCCTTGAATTCACCCGCCAGCTTAAGGTCCGTGATTATGTATGCCCTGTCATTTCCCTCGCTGTACATTATCTTCCATAAGCCTTCTACAGGCTCCTTAACCGTTATCATGTCGAAATTTGGAGATTGAAACCATGCGATGGAATCGGTCTTATCGCTGTAAGAGTAGACATTGCCACCGGGAGACTGAAGGGCGATCGTAACACCCTGGGATCCCTTGGAAGCTACGATGGTCACCTCTCTGACAGAACCGTCGATCAGAAACTTCTGGTCTTCCAGCGGCAGCATATCCGGCATCTTTATACCCTCGAATATAGATGTGAAGGCAGACTGAAAGTCCTTATCCACAGTGGTTATGTGATGGAATCCCCCTGTAGTTTTGGCAATCCTCCTCAGAAGAACGTGATCGGACTGATCGGTGAATGCGATAGTATAGACCCTGACACCGCGGCTGCCCATATCCTTGAGAATGCCGTTTATCTTGCCCATGAACCTCTCATCCTCTTCTGGATCGCCGACATCCATGACCCCATCGGACATAAGCACTATGATTCCAACCCTCTCTTCGCCCCTGTCCATCATCAAAACCTTCAACCCCGTGGCCAAAGCGTCATAGAGATTCGTATACATGCCCTTTGAGGAAATCCTGTCCACAGCCTTCAATAGAGCAGCCCCCTTATCACTCCCCCCGACCGGCGTCAGATATCTGATAGGATATCCCCTGTCACTGAAGCTTACCACCGCCGCTCTGTCCCCACTGCCGAGAAGAGATATAAGCATCTTGGCGGCGGGGATACGGAGAAAGAGGGGATCGTTCTTCTTCATACTCCCGGAACTGTCCATGACAAGAACGACGTCTATGCCAGTTCCTTCCGCCGAAAAGGACGGTCCCGGCACAAAAATAAAAGAGAGTAGAGATACAACTATCATGAATATATAAACCGTTCTGACCATCTCGTTCATATATCGGAACACCCCACTTGAAGGTTTAGTCTACATACAACGCAATAAACATACGCGCATTAGGTGTATGGAGAGGAAAGCAGGTACACCCAGTTATGACATCTTGTATGCATGGCCGGTCAGTGGCATTTCAACTGAACCGTATATATACCCAATCCAAGTTTTTCATGCCGTACCGTCCTTATCTCCATCTCTCCAAAACTATTTGTTATGGACATGTCCCCCTCTTCCTGCTAAAATTTTCGGCAATTACACGCTGATTTCCGAAGGCCATACCGGTAGGCATGAATTTGCATACAGCCTGGATACCAGGGAGGAAGGAGGTGCCATGATCAGAAGACCTGCAGTAGCCAATCAGTTTTATCCAGGGAACAGAACCCTCCTGGAGGATACGGTGAATTCAATGGTCAACGACAATCTTCCCAAGGAAGATGTGCTTGCCATCATAGCGCCCCATGCCGGTTACATCTATTCAGGGAAGGTTGCAGGCTCGATATACTCGGTGGTCCGGATCCCTGACAACATTATACTAATAGGCCCAAACCACACGGGTCTAGGCGAACCCGCGGCCGTCATGTCGTCGGGTGCGTGGGAGATCCCCACCGGAGTAATGGATATCAATGTTGAACTGGCCAAGATACTCCTCGAAGAGTCGGAAATCCTTATCGAAGACAGCTACGCCCACCTCCAGGAACATTCACTGGAGGTTCAACTCCCCTTTATCCACCACTTCAATCCGGAAGCGAGAATAGTCCCGATCACCGTAATGCATCTTACTTACAGCAGATGCCTGGAACTGGGGAGGTCCATAGCGGAGGCCGCCGAAAGGTACGAAGGGGAGGTGCTCATTGTGGTAAGCTCCGACATGAACCACTACGAGTCTCACGAAGTCACAAAGAGAAAGGACGAAAAGGCCATAGATAAGATTATCGCCCTCGATGCCGAGGGGTTGCTTAATGTCACGGAAGAGGAAAATATCACCATGTGCGGTGTCATCCCCGCCGCCGTGGCGATAGTCGCCTCAAAGGAGATGGGCGGGATAGGCGCGAAACTGGTGGAGCATGTGACATCGGGAGAAACCAGTGGAGATTACATGCGCGTTGTCGGGTATGCGGGGATACTTATAAAGTAATCTGATTTGAGATGCGGCATCTATAAGAAAACAAGCTGAAATCACTTGACTACACTATCCTGGAGGATTATATTGGAAGTTCGCACACGTTTTGCGCCAAGTCCCACAGGCTACCTCCATATAGGCGGAGCAAGGACCGCTCTATTCAACTGGCTCTTTGCCCGCCACAACAGCGGCAAGCTCATACTGAGAATAGAAGACACAGATGTTGCCCGCTCCACTGAGGAATCCACGAAAGCCATACTGGACGGTATGGAATGGCTCGGCCTCCGGTGGGACGAAGGCCCATACTATCAAGCACAGAGGTTCGATCTTTATAGAGAACATGCCACCCGTCTACTGGAAGAGGGAAAGGCATACAGGTGTTACTGCACACCGGAGGAACTGGAAAAGAGGCGCAATGAGGCTATAGCACAAGGGAAGACACCAAAATATGACGGCCGCTGCAGAGGAAGTAAAGACGTACCAGCTAAACCATATGCGGTGAGATTTATCATCCCTCCAGGCAAGACACTGGTAAAGGATATCATAAAGGGGAACGTGGTCTTTGATAATGAGGAGATAGAAGATCTTGTCATTCTGAGGAGTGATAACACACCCACATACAACCTCTGCGTAGTCGTAGATGACGCAACTATGAAGATAAGCCATGTCATCAGGGGAGACGACCATCTCAACAATACCCCGAAGCAGATATTGCTGTACGAGGCGATGTGTTATACGATTCCGGAGTTTGCACACCTCCCTATGATCCTGGGGCATGACAGGACCAGGCTCAGCAAGCGCCACGGAGCCACCTCCGTAATGGCCTACAAGGAACTGGGCTATCTGCCGGAGGCACTCGTCAACTACCTGGCCAGACTGGGATGGTCTTACGGAGACCAGGAAATATTCACCATTCAGGAACTGATCGAGAAGTTCAGCTTCGAAAACGTCGGCAAGTCCTCCGGTATCTTCAATCCCGATAAGCTGTTGTGGTTGAATCAGCACTACATAAAGGAAACTCCGGTTGAAGAGCTTTCAAAGCTGCTTACACCCTTTTTAAAAGAGCGCGGTTTCAATATACCCGAAGAAGAAAGACTGCTGCTGATAGTAAACACCCTGAAAGAACGTTCCAAGACGCTCGTGGACATGGCAGAGGGCGGAGCCTTCTACTTCGTTGATAAGGTACGTTACGATGAAAAAGGGGTTGCAAAATTTTTCAATGCCGATATGGCCGGGGTATTCGAGTTCCTCATGGACAATCTCGAGACGACAGAACCTTTCACGCATACAGGGATAGAAGACGTCTTTGCGAAAGCCATGGAATACTCGGGGCTCAAACTGGGAAAGATCGCTCAGCCTGTAAGGCTGGCCCTTACCGGCGGAACCGTAAGTCCGGGCATCTTCGAGGTCATAGAGGCCCTCGGAAGAGAAAAGACTTTATCCAGACTAAGGAGCGCGATAGACTTCATCCATAGCGCCTGTGGTTCCGCAACCCAAACTTGACGACTTTGCAAAAAGCCCGTTTGACGTAGTCTTCCGCTCCCCGGCCGGCGGTCTAGCGACCGGAGCCTTTTACTTTACAGATCCTATTGCGGCTTGCTATACGCACATCAGACCTTAAATGGAGAGACCGGACCGCAACTTGAAACAAGCCATCGGAATATTCGACTCAGGTATAGGAGGATTGACGGTTCAGCGGGAGATAAAGTCGCTTCTGCCATATGAAGATACCATCTACCTGGGTGACACGGCCAGAGTACCGTACGGCACCAAATCGCAAGAGACGGTAAATCGATACTCCATGGAAGACGCCGGCTTTCTTATGAAGCGCGGTGTCAAACTCCTGGTGGTAGCCTGCAACACCGCATCCGCCTATGCACTGGGGAATCTTCGGGACAGATTGACGGTCCCGGTGGTAGGCGTCATAGAACCCGGGGCAAGAAAGGCCGTACAGGTAACCACCAGGAAGAGGGTGGGCGTCATAGGGACTGAGGGAACGATAAAGAGCATGGCATATGTAAACACCATCAAGTCAATGGATCCGGAGGTCTCTGTCCATACCCAGGCCTGTCCCCTCTTCGTACCTCTGGCGGAAGAGGGCTGGACGGACAACGAAGTTGCCTTTCTCTCCGCCGTCACATACCTGCACAATCTAAAGAGGGAGGCGGTGGACACCGTCGTGCTGGGCTGCACCCACTATCCGCTCCTGAAAGGAACGCTCCGCAAGGTGATGGGAGAGGATGTGAACCTTATAGATTCGGCCGAAGAGACGGCGCTGGAGGTTGGAAGGGTTCTCATGGAAAGGGGGCTGAAGAGGACAGAGCGCCACGGACCCGCCGAACACCTATTCTACGTAACTGACTCGCCCGACAGGTTTACCATGGTTGGAAGGAGGTTCCTCGGGGACGAACTGGGGGAAGTTGCCCAGGTCAGCTTGGAGGGGTAAGTAATGGCCGAGAAAAAGAAGAAATCCCCTCTCTCTACGCTCATAATCGTCGTCGCAATCACATTCATTGCAGCCGGACTGCTCTTTCTGAAGTTCGGCGACAGGATCTTCCCCCCACCACCGGAAAAGACCATCACCAGGAAGGTCTCTCTTTATTTCACCGGCGGAGAAGGCAGGAAACTGACACCGGAAAGGCGTATCATCGCAAGGGGTACGCTGGATGAAGAGGTAGAGGCTACTCTCATGGCGCTCATAGGCGGTCCAAAGGGCGACCTGACTCAACCTATTCCCAAGGGGACCAGACTATTACGGGCATACACCCGGGAAGGCATCGCCTTTATCGACCTGTCGAAAGAGGTATCCATAAACCACCCCGGGGGAAGTTCAGGAGAACTTCAAACCATATATGCAATCGTCAATAGTATTACACTAAACTTCCCCGAGATAAAGGCCGTGCAGCTACTGATAGAGGGGGAGGTACAGGAGACCCTGGCCGGTCATATCGATATAGGCCTCCCACTTGAGGCCGATAGCGAGCTTATAAAGCAGTGAAGGACTAAAGCGTTCCCCCATCCTCCCATTCACAGGCCCTTCCCTTAAGGTTGAAGAGGAACTTAAGGGACTTCCGGACCTTATTTGAGAATATCTTCTTCGACATAAAGGCACCCGCCACCCTCTTGTTGATCTCACCAAGGGTCGGATATGGATGTACGGCGGAGGCGATGGTTGACAGCTTCACCCCGCCATTTAAGACCGCAACCCATTCATTGATAATCTCACCCGCACCTGGGCCCAGGATCTGCACACCCAGTGGTCTCTCCTGTTCGTTCAGTATCATCTTGACCCTGCCGACCTTTTCGTCCTCCGCGAGGCTTCTGTCGTTATCCTTAAACTCCTCCTCCCAGACAGAGTATTGAATCGACGCCTGCCCGGCCCGCTTCTCGTTCATACCGATGCTGGCAAACTCAGGGTCTGTATATGTACACCACGGCATGTATGTATAGTCGGTCTTTTTCGGCAGGTGAAAGATGGCATTGGCTATGATTATACCGCCTTCATACCCGGCTGCATGAGTGAACTGGTTCTCGCCGGTAACATCCCCGGCTCCGTAGACATGCTTTCGGGTAGTCCTGAGCCTCCTATCCACCTTCAATCCCTTCTTCGTATACCCGACCCCTATACCCTCCAGTCCGAGCCCATCCAGGTTAGCCACCCTCCCCATGGCAATGAGGATCGTCTCAGCCCTGAGTTCAAGCTCTCCCCCGTCTCCGGATCTGATCACAACCGCCCTCTCACCGCCAAGGTCACTAACGCTCAATACGGTGGAGTTCAGATAAAATGTAACGCCTTCCGAGCCGAGGACCTCCATCAACTGGTCGGCCATATCCTTGTCCTCCTTACTGAGGATCTGGTTGCTGCGCTGCACAACAGATACCTCCGTCCCCAGGCGTGCAAAGGACTGGCTCATCTCTACCGCTATGGGCCCGGCGCCCAAAACTATCATGGACCTCGGCAGGTCTTCCAGCGAGAAGATCTCCCTGTTGGTGATGTACGGCGTCTTATCCAGCCCCTCAATCGGGGGTATGGAGGGGGAAGAACCCGTGGCTATGACCCAGTTCTTCGCGGAAAATACACTCCCGTTCAACAACACCGAATGTTCATCAACAAATGCCGCCCTTCCAAACTCAACCCTTGCCCCCAGTTTACAGAACCTTTCAACGGAGTCGTGTTTTTCTATAATTTCTATGACCGCCCTGATCCTCCCGGCTATATCGCTGAACTTGACAGGTCCGACCTCAGGCTGAGGTAGCCCGAACCGGCCGGCCTCCTTCATCATATGGTAGATATTGGCCGATCTTATAAGGGTCTTACTCGGGACACATCCGAAGTATAGGCAATCACCGCCGAGCGCACCCCCTTTCTCGATCAATAGCGTCTTGGCGCCCAGTTAGGCGGCTCCCGCGGTAACAGTGAGGCCGGCCGCGCCGCCGCCAAGAACTCCTATATCAAAATCGAATTTGGCCACAAAAACCTCCTCAATTTTAAAGTTCACGGCATGCGGGCATAGTTGCGCATACCCCGGATATTTGAAGATCCTTCGCGGCCTATCCGCGGCGGGCCCGTCTCATCCGTCCTTTGGCGTAATTGAACACCGCCGGAAAGATTGCCAGGAGTCCGAGCAGCGTGAAGGCGATAAATATCTTGGCGGAAAATATGTCTCCGGCAGACCCGATTGTATCCAACTGCTTACCGGCGAATGCATATACCAGCGAACCTGGAATGATACCCACCGATGTAGTCCAGGCGAAGGTCCGTAAAGGAACCTTCGTCAGACCGGCCATGATGTTTATCATAAAAAAAGGAAAGACCGGAATCAGCCTTAGCATCAACAGGTAGCTGTGACCGTTTTCGGATATATCCCTGTTGAATCTTATCAGCTTGTCGGCATACCTCCTCTGCACAAAGTCACCCGCAAGGTATCTGACGAAGAGGAAGGCCAGGACGGCCCCTGTGGTAGCCCCTGCATTCACATAGACGGCACACAGTGCCACACCGAAGAGGAAGCCTCCCCCGATGGTGAGGATCGCGGCGCCGGGCAGCGAAAATGCAACTGCGATGATATAAGCCGCGATATACCCCGAAGCAGCGAGGATATAGTTATCACTCACAAGCCGGCGGAGAACGAGCTTATTCCTCTGCAGGTTCTCGAAGGTCAAGTAACTATCCAGTCCGGTCAACTTTATGGCTATAATAATGACAATTATTGAGGATACCAGGATACCCTTTTTCACGCCGTTCTTCACCGGCTGTCCTATAAGACCTTTCTGAGGAATCTGGCGAGCAGACTGTTTCTCAGGCCGTCTATATAAGCCAGTTTCGCGGGCTGCCTGACAACATCGGAATAACTTGGATATGCGTGGATAACGGGGCCTATCCTTGAAAGGCTCACATTGAGTGACTTGGCCAACTGGACTTCATGGATCACCTCTCCGGCACGACTTCCCAATATATGAGCTCCGACCAGTTTGCCCCGAGGGTCGCATATCAACTTGCTCATACCCGCCTCCGCGACATCGGTCCTGGCCCTGTCGATGCCCGAGTACTCATACCTGTATATCTTGATTCCATCTCCATGCCTCTCACGTGCCTCCTCCTCGGTCAGGCCCGCATGTCCGAGTTCCGGATCCGTAAAGGTACACCAGATGACATCCCCGTAGTTGACCTTCCATACCACGGGCAAGAACGCATTGGTCGTGGCTATGATGGCCTGGTATTCCGCCATATGACTGAACCTGTATGGACCGACAACATCACCACAGGCATAGATATTGGCGGCGCTAGTCTGCAACCTCCTGTTGGTCAGGATCCTCGACGGTGTATATTCAACACCGGCCTTTTCAAGACATAGGCCATCGACGTTGCCCCTCCTCCCCACGGCCACCAGGACTGCATCGGCCCTCATCCGGCCTTCCCGATCATTCCCGTCTTTAATGACAAGGACTATCTTGCCCTGCCCCTTTGATGCCTTCACGGCTTTTGCACCGGTCAGAATCTTCAAGCCCTCCGACCGGAGATGGGACGACAACCTCTCGCTCAGCTCCCTGTCTTCTTTAGGCAGGATCCCTTCCCCTGTGGCCAGCAGTGTGACGTCAACGCCCAACCTGTTCATGGCCGAACCCAACTCCACCCCAACCGGGCCGCCGCCCAACACAACCATAGACCCGGGTAATGCGTCGATATCGAATATCGTCCTGTTCGTAAGGTATCCCGCCTCTTCCAGGCCCTCGATCTCCGGCACCAGGGGGCCGGAACCGGTGGCTATGATGAACTTCTTGGCGGTCAACCGCATGCCATCCACCTCGATACTGTGGTTATCTAAAAAGCTCGGTTCACCGAAGAGACAATCTATCCCCAGCCTTTCAAAACTCTCAGGGAGGTGGCCGTTATAGACCTTCTGCACGACAGACCTGACGTGGGACATTACCATATCGGTATCGATCTTCCTGCGGCCTTTAACCGCCAACCCGTAATCTTCCATATGCGATATACGGTGGGCCAGTTGACCGGACCTCAAAAGGGCCTTGCTGGGTATGCAACCGAACCAGGTGCAGTCGCCCCCGAGCCTGGCCTTCTCGACCATCGCCACCCTGAGGCCAAGACCGTTGGCAAGTTTGGCTGAAACGAAGCCCGCCGCACCGCCGCCTATAACAACCGCATCATAGTTGAAAGTTCTCATCCGCTCACTACAGTCGCAACTTCATTAGATAAGACATCGTCCTGGAAGAACCGAACTCCGTTCCCGTGTTTCTGCGAAACATATCCTTCAAGTCGTCATATGTGTCCACATCCCTCCACTCCGGCAGTAGATGCACCTTTCTTGCCGACCTGGCCATGATATCCCACGTCTCCCGGAAGACGCTGCCGGTACTCCACTCTATCCCTGTGAAGACCCCGGGCACGAAATCATCCTTCCTGAAGCCGATCAGGTAGTATCCTCCGTCGACGGCCGGCCCGATAACGGCGCCACTATCCTCAAGGGAAGAAAGCGCCTCCGACAAAATATCTCCCGGCAGGTCCGGGCTGTCACTCCCCATCAGGACCGCCTTATCAAAACCGGCCCCGAACGCATGGATGAAGGCGCTCCTCATCCTCTCCCCAAGGTCCATACCCACCTGGGGCATATAAGAATAGTCGGGGCCCAGCCACTTGATAAACCTTTCCTTATAGCGGGAAGGAGAGAAACATATACAGAGACTAGCGTCCATCGCCTCCAGTCTGATCAGCAGGTCTGCGACAAAGTTTCTGTACACCTCCGCGGCCACGCTCCCGTCGAGTTCCGGCGAAAGCCGCCTCTTGACCCTCCCCTCTTCGGGATACTTTACAAAGAGAAGGATACATATATCCTGGTCCCGTCTCGATTCCACCATAACTGAATCCCTTTCCATAAACACACCTTACCCCCCTTCGAGAACCTCTATATAGTCGACATAGGAGATGGAACTCTCTCCGGTATTGTCGGAGTCGTTCATGATGGCTATCCTTGCCATAGCCGGAGGGTCACTACCAAAGGCCCTCCTGTAGTCTTCAACGATATTGACCTCCTCGTACACCCACTTGCCGACATTCTCGCCGCCTTTCTGCAGCAAAACCATCTCCGCCTGCTCCGCGTAGCTGTTAGTGATGATATCCTCACCGTGCTCAAGGTTCGCCCAGATATAGTTAATACTGCTATGAGGGGGGTATTGACCGTATATCAGCCTGGCAGAGCCGTACTTCAGCCTTTCGAGGAGACCTGCCTTCTCCGGATCGAACTTAAACATTATGTATATACGCAGTGGATAGTCGTCCCCCGCCTTCGTCAGGGCATCTCCCCCCCTGTAGACATTGTCAACCTTCCATCGCCATCTAACCACCGGGTATTCGTAAACATTGAACTCATCACGATGTACTATCGCGGATGCGGACCCGTTACTCTCCGCCTTCAGATACCTCAGCTCGCCATCCGCCTCTACCGTATACGAGGTATGTCTCTCTATCTTGGGAAATAAAAACTCTTCCCACCCCTCCAGGCCGTTAAAGTCCTCCCGGAAGAGGATCCGTCCTTCAGCCGCAAAGACCGATGGCGCCATTACAAGGATCAACAGCGCAATCCATCTGTAATATCGAGATGAAAACCACCGCATCTCAGTAAAACCTCTTCAACCTCTCCGGGGAAATCCCCAGATAATAAGATATTATCAGCGCCCAATTCCTTAAAGTACAGAAGAGCACCCCCTCTTCATCCCACCGGCGTGAAGAGGTGGTGACACGCTCGGGGATGATACATATCTTTCCACCCCTCTTCTTCACCCTCCGCATCAACTCGACATCCTCCATCAATGGTATATCTTTGAACCTTCCTATCGTGTCGAAGTAGTCCTTCCTCAGGAAGATGGCCTGGTCTCCGTAAGGCACGGCGGTCAGGCGCGAGCGCAGTGAAGCAAGGGAAGAGACCACCTTTAACAAAAACCTGTCGGACCCAATGGCCAGATCAAAGGCGCCACCCACATACTGTCCGTCCTCCAGGGCATCCGACATCTTTGTGAGCGCGCAGCCCGGCAAGCGGGTATCCGCGTGAATGAAGAGCAACACCCTACCCCTGGCTGTCGCCGCCCCCGCGTTCATCTGCCTGGCCCTTCCCCTCCCGGCGACAACCGTACGTACTCCGCCATAATCGATCTTCTCAACCGTACTTCCACTGGGATCGCCATCCACAACTATGATCTCACATATACCGTCGACATCCATACTGTATATGTGGCGGATAAACGCATTAATCCCCCTCTCCTCATGCAGGACCGGGACAACTATGGAAAACTTGCACCTCTCCGACAACCCTCTTCTACCACCAAGACCGGCCACTCTTCACGGTCACGTTAAAAGCCCATCAATCCCTGCCATCATGCAACCTTCCACCGCGGTGCCTGAATCCATGAATACCCGCGAGTCCATTATCTTAGATTATTGTAGAGTTTCCCCTGAATGTCAAATGAAGACGGAGGTGATAAGGCCTCCGTTAGAAGCCGGGTACGGTACGCGGAGATCGCGTGACCCGGCAAAGAATGGACATCTCCATAAACGGCTCGAAACGTTCATGGAGGAGTTTGGTTGGAGTTGGCCCTGTCCAGCAACACCTTGGCTCCGCTCTCAAAGGTACCGCTCCGTCTCTATCCCCCACCTGTCCGGTGACTCGGAACACGCGATCCTGTCCCTGGTATCTCTATGAAGCTGTTCCGAAAGATCGACATCATAGGGTAACACGTACTCCCCTTTTCCGGAGTCGAAGACAACACGCACAACCGGATGCAACAAGTCCTCCTCACCATGGCTGAGAACCAGGGCAAGCAGCCCGCTCTCGAGCCGCACCAATGAGCCGACAGGGTAGATGCCGATACAGCGTATGAACTGCTCGACCAGATGCCTGTTATAGTGATTCTTCCATTCAAAAAGCTTCTTTAATACCTCAGTAGGTTGATACCGGCGTTGATAACACCTCTGAGAAGTCATGGCGTCATACACATCCGTTATCGCTGCGGTCTGTCCATAAAGACTGATCTCATCGCCCTTCAGACCCTCAGGATATCCCTTTCCGTCCACCCTCTCATGGTGCTGAGCGGCCACAAGAAACGCCGTCTCGGTTATGCCCTTAGTTTGTTCAAGTATAGCGCGGCTGTACTCCACGTGCTTCTTCATCTGATTATATTCGTCGCCGGACAGATGTCTTTCGCTGACCAGTATCTCCTGAGAAACCCTCATCTTGCCAATATCATGCAATATTCCGCCTATTCCAACATCCTTCAACCTTTGATAACCGAATCCCATATGCCTGCCGAAAGAGATCATCAATACGCAGACGCTCATAGAGTGCATGTATGTATACTCGTCTACCTCCTTTAACCTTCCGAGGCTCAACAGCGCGTCCTGGTTCCGAAAAATCGAATCTATCATCTTATCTATAATAGGTTCGACCTCCGCGGTCTTAATCTCTTTGCCGAACCTTACTTCATCCATAATACTCCTGACTACCATCTTTGCCTCTTCCTTTATCTTCTTCGCCCTGGCAAGCTCTTCCTTCAGGGGAACGGGTTGAGCGGCTTCCGGCTTCGCCCCGGCACTACCGTTACGTTCGGTTTGGGCCTGCTGAGCGGCCTTATCTCCATCAGCCATCTCCGCCACATCCAGCCCCTTGTCCGTATCGATATAGACCTCACTAATCCCACTGCCGGCGATCTTCTCAATGAGCTTCTCATCCTTGACCTTTGCCCTGTTGCGCACGAAAGGGTGCTCCATCCACCCGCAATTGAAGTCATGGATAAACATCCCCGGCCTTAACTGCTCCACCTTTATCTTTTTGATCATACAAATCACTCCCTCCAGTAACTGTTCTATTTATCGGACTCTCTTTAATAATACTTTATTGCGGCTAATACATTCAAAAGATCTATCTGCCTCTCCTCTCGCACATATTAAAGCTATCTACAGCAAGCTGGGGTATGTCCGCCCCTACCGGCGCCACGACAGACAGGCGCTCGCGATGCATGTTCAATGCCGCCGGAGGGAACATGAAGTTGACTGGCGGCTCAACAGCGTGCCTTTTTATTTCTTTTTTTTCATTTCCCATGTATACTGATCAATGAAATGATACCAATCTGCAAGGTCTCTGGAAAAGGTCACCGGAGAAGGCGGATAAAAAGCGGCATGAGAGTATCCGCGGCGTTAATCCTCTCCATCGTACTCCTCTTCCTCCGTCCCTCTTTACCGAATGCCCGGTCTGCAGCCCCGGATGAAAGAGATATCTTCACCCCC
>WGFD01000120.1 GCA_015492395.1 Deltaproteobacteria bacterium
GAATGCCTGCCCGCCTGCCTGTCAATCCTGGCGGACAGGCGCTCACGATGCATGTTCAAGGTCATACCGTCCACCGTGTATTTCACGGTTTGTTCTCCTTCCCCTTACCGATGCTCTTTCTCTGCAGATCGAATAGGTACCTCATGATGTCATTCTTGGCATCATCGTCGACATCAACAAACTCTACGGCCGTATCGTAGTATATCTTGTCTCCATCTCCGCACTTTTCAGACCTGACCACCTTGCCCGTCATGGACAGCATCGTATACGGATACGGGGGCAAGCCTAACGTGATCCTTAAGTCATCACCACTATTAAACTTCTGGTCGGAATTGAATCTCACTCCCCCGGCGCTTATATTGACTTCACGAGTCTGAGGAATATGGGCGATGACACCTTCCCTCTCCAATGAGCTTATGATAAGGTTCAGTTTATCATCTATGGACTTCAGTAGCCTGGCAAGACATGGGCTTACACCTTCTTTACTAAGTATATCCTCAATGGACTGGTCCTCCCCTTCATCGCTGCACTCACTGGAAAGCGGTCTGTAATCTATCGGCAGGATGTCATCTAGTCGAAAATACTCCCGCCTCTCATCTCCCTCTTTAGCTGCCATACCAATCTCCCGTTTTTTCAGTCCGCCTTAGCAGGCAGTCCCCAGACTAAAGTTGTCCATACAGCAATCCATGAAGGCATCTACCACATCCTTATCAAACTGGCTGGCGCTGCACCTCACCAGCTCTTCCACCGCTTCTTCATGAGATCGGGCTGACCTGTAGGGTCTTGTAGTCGTCATAGCATCATACGTATCCGCCACCGAGAATATTCTAGCCACCAGAGGTATCTCTTCCCCACTCAAGCCGTCAGGATATCCAGTGCCGTCGAATCTTTCATGGTGATAACGAACTATCGCGCGTTCCGAGACGCCCAGGTTCAGCGGTTTTATGATACTTTCACCTATTACTACATGCCTCATTATTACTTCCCGCTCTTCCGCCCCAAGAATCCCCGGCTTCAGCAGTATATCATCCCTTATACCGATCTTGCCGACATCGTGAATTGGACCACTGAAACGCAAAGCGTTGACCAGTTCATCGGTACAGCCCAGACACTCAGCCAATCTCACGGCATAGAGCGTGACGCGTTTGCAGTGGTTCATCGTATAATTGTCTTTAGCATTTATGGCCTTTACCAGTGAGGTCACTCCCTGCAGCATACTGTTGATGAGGTTCTCGTAGAGGGCCAGATTCTCAACCTTTATGGATGTCTTCTTTGCAAGGTTCTCTATAAGCGCCACATCATCTCTCGTGTAGTCGGTCCCTCCGACCTTTTGGCATAGATGCAGCGCCGCAAATACCTCATTGCCGATAATTATAGGCATACACATAAAGGAGTGTTTAAAATCCCTATTATTATCCGCACAGATACACCTTCTATAGTCCTGTGACAATGCATACTGCCTCTCCGTGAACACCCTGCCGACCAACCCTCCATTTCCTTCATAGTGATCGGTCAAGTACCCACCCATACCCCTTGAAGCCTTGAGTATCAGCCGACTGCTGTCACTATTCATCATCCACAAACCGGCCTTTTTAGACTCCGTTATAGATGCCGCCAACTCGACCACCCTTTTAAAGAGATCGCCTGTGCTGACAAATGGATAGTGCAAGGACTCGCTTATCGTATACAGGGCTGACAGCTCCTTTACCGCGCCTTGCAACTCGTTGCTCATGGCCCTGATCCTGTCCGTCTCCTTGACCTTATCCATCAACGCCCTGTTCTGTCTCTTGAGGCAGCCCTCCTCAACGGCCCGCTTTACTACAAGCTTCACATGTTCAAGATTGAAAGGTTTCGTAATAAAATCCGAAGCCCCCTCCTTCATGGTCTTCAGCGTCACATCTATGGACGGATAGCCGGTAATCATAACAACAGGTATATCCAGATCGAAGGACCTTACTATCTTCAACAGATCTATACCACTCATTCCCGGCATCATCTGATCGGTAATAATAAGGTCCACCTCAAGCTTCTGAAATCTTTCCAGTCCGATACCGGGTGTTGCCGCCGTTATCACCCTGTAACCCAATCTGCACAGGAAGTCATTCAGAAGATCCCTGACAGCGGTATCGTCATCTATTACAAGTATAGATCGTGGGCGCATATCCATCCCATCACTCCCGGAGATAACGCTCCTTCAGGATATCTAACTCGTCCTCTGTTATCATCCCCCGTTCCACCAGACCAGCGAGCCTCTCCAGTTCTCCCAACACCTGACTGCTATCGGAGTCAGGACTCAACAGTTCATCCTCTTTAATATTCGCCTTTACCGTTCCTGCATAGTTCCTTAGTCTGCGCAACTCCTCCATCAGCGCCTTATGCTGATTCCTGAGAAAGATCTTCTCGCAGGCGTTTCTGATCGAGATGTTCATCTCTTCAAGCATGAACGGCTTGGCGAGGTAATCATATGCTCCCTCTTTTATAGCCTGAATAGCCGTATCAATGGAAGCGAACCCGGTCATTATTATTGCCACCACTTCGGGATCCAACTGATTGATAGACTTCAAGACCTCTATGCCGCTGGAATCGGGCAACTTGAGATCTACGACAAAGATGTCAAACTTTATATCCTTGACCATATCGATGGCGGCCTTGGCATTCCCCGCAGTCTCAACATCGTACCCCTTAGACTCCAGGAACT
>WGFD01000121.1 GCA_015492395.1 Deltaproteobacteria bacterium
GCTCTTCTTCGAACCGAGACTGTCCATGAGCGGACTTATCAGTTGCAACACCTGTCACAATCTGGCAACCGGCGGGGTTGACGGTGTGCCGGCCGCTATCGGCCACAGATGGACGGCAAATCCCCATCACCTGAACTCTCCGACTGTGTACAATGCCGTCTTCAACGCCAATCAGATGTGGGACGGAAGGTTTTCCAATCTGGAAGAGCAGGCAACAGGCCCGATACAGGCCCCACCTGAGATGAATGCAAAGCCCGAGCTTGTCGTCGAGAGGCTCGGATCAATACCTGGCTATGTCAAGGCATTCAAGAAGGCATTTCCTGGGGAAGAGGACCCGGTGACATTCAACAATGTTGCAAGGGCGATAGCCGCATTTGAAAGGATCTTAGTCACCCCTTCAAGGTTCGACAAGTTCCTCCTCGGAGACTCAAAGGCCCTTACCAGGAAGGCCAAAAGGGGTCTTAGGACCTTCATCGAAAAGGGTTGCACGGGATGTCATACCGGAATAGGCATCGGCGGTGGGAGCATGCAGCCATTTCCCGTTGCTAAGCCCTATAAGTATGCAAATCTAGGCGGCTTCAAGGGGAATAAGGACGGTCTGGTAAAGGTCCCGCTCCTCAGAAACATCACACAGACCGCCCCCTACTTTCACAACGGGGCCGTATGGTCGCTTAATGAGGCCGTGAAGATCATGGGCGAAACGCAACTTGGGATCGAGTTGACGGACAAAGAGGTTGGTGATATCGTTGCCTTTCTGGGGAGCCTTAAGGGCAAAAAACCAAGGATAACATATCCTCTTCTACCTGCATCCACAGACAAGACCCCCCGGCCCAATACAAATTAGGCCAGACCGACTTATACAGAGCGTTATAATGGGCGCAGCCCGGGGCACATAACATAACGACAAGCCGAATAGCGGACATATGCACGGCCATGGCGCTCTGCCGAACATATCCTACCGGGGAGGTTGCCCAGCGCCTCCCCTCTTTTTAGCAGCCCTGTCACGCACTGCTCACAGAATCCGGCAGAGGTCCCGATGCAGCAATCATCCCGCCACGTTAGCGGTCAGGTCGATCCCTTTGCTGAAATCTAGCGGCATCCTGACGACGCGCTGCCCGAGCTCGCTATCCATCATGAACAGACCGTTGGCGTCATTACCGACAAGCTTAAGCCTCTTGAGAATATTGTCGACATTGTCCTCCTCTTCGACTTGTTCGGATACAAACCACTGCATCATTATCTTTGTGGCGTGGTCATTTTCTTTGATGGCGAGATCGACTAATTCATTTATATTCTTCGTCATGTACCTTTCATGCTCCAGCGTCTTTTCAAAGATATCAAGCATGGAGTCATAGCCGGATGGAGGCTCCTTAATCTCCAGAAGTCTCACCTTTGCTCCCTGTCTGTTCAAGTAATCGTAGATGGTCATGGCGTGGGCCATCTCCTCATGGTACTGCACCATGAACCAGGTGGCAAAACCTTTCAGGCCGGTCGATGAGCTATGGGCTGACATGGACATATAGAGGTAGGCAGAGTAGAATTCCTTTGCCATGTGATCATTCAGGGCCTCCCTCATTCTTGCATTCAACATAGTTCCCTCCTCCTTGCATAAATAGGTGCGATCAAAATATAGCCGATAACTACCGGACACCTTGCTGGAGATAGCGTGCCGGAAGACATCCGTTATTAATATAATCTACACACCACGGCGGCAACTGTCAATCAGTAATAAAGATAAGGTTTGACGAGCGGGAAGTCTACGGTCGCTAATGGACCCTCCCTGAGGGAGGGAGTTTCTTACGCCAAGCATGCACGCAGGTAAGGACTAAAGGCTTCCGTCTTCATAAAAATGGACTATCCGCGATATCTTCTTCTGAAGACTGCAAGCCCGAAGATGCCGGTGCCAAGGAGCGCCAAGGCGGCTGGTTCAGGCACCGCCGCATGAGTACACATTCAGGAAGTCATTACCTCACTCCATGGTCCAATGCAGTGCAATGGGGCCACCTGAATAAAGAGACCGATAGCCGAGGTCAAAGGCGCCCTCAAGGACATATGAAGTTCCTCCGTCCACATTATTGCCGAACACGCCGGAGCCATATGCACCTCCAAATGAGGTTATCAGGGTTCCGTTGCTCATCTGATAGGTATTAAATTCGGAATGTGCGGCATAGTTGCCATCCTGCAACCCCGTAGAGGGAGTATATAGGAATGCCTGTAGCGGACAGGGAATCTCCTCATGCAAGGAATCATCCGACCCACCTGTCAATCTTGGCAGACAGGTCAATCCTGGCGGACAGGCGCTCGCGATGCATATTCAACAAATTAAGTGGATACACAGTGTAAAAATATATGACACTTGCCCTATTGAAGCATGATAAACTAATAAGAAGTTGAACAGGCTATACGGTAAAAAAAGACCGGATACGAGGTGTATTTGTAATGGCCTGTCTGTGAGTAACGCACAGGCAGCACCTGCCGTGCACCTTAAGGCCACGCCACCAGAATCAACCATGCCGGAACTTAGCTCCTGCACCGGCGGCTCCTATCCCTTGACAATAATAGTGTGGCAAGGTGTAATAGCAGTATTACACTTTGATAGTTTCCGACCATTATGAAGGCCTTATCGATATCTAACCTCTATAAAACCTATCAAGGCGGTGTCATCGCCTTGAAGGGCATAAGCTTCGACGTGGAGAAGGGCGATTTCTTCGCACTCCTCGGCCCCAACGGCGCCGGAAAGTCCACGGCTATCGGGATAATATCCTCCCTGATCAACAAGACCGGCGGCACCGTAAGGATATTCGGAAAGGATATAGACACTAAATCGAATGAGGCGAAGACCCACGTCGGTCTGGTGCCGCAGGAGTTCAATTGCAATATCTTCGAAAGGGTGACGGATATCGTTGTAAACCAGGCCGGGTACTACGGGATACACCGCAAGGTTGCCATGGCACGGGCGGAATACTTCCTGAAGAAGCTTGGCCTGTGGCGGAAGAGGAGTGAGGTGTCTCAAACCCTCTCGGGTGGAATGAAGAGAAGGCTTATGATCGCGAGGGCATTGATACACCACCCACAGCTACTTATACTGGACGAACCGACTGCTGGCGTCGATGTAGAGACCAGGCGGGATATGTGGAGCTTCATGACCGAGTTGAACCAGGAAGGCACCACCATAATCCTCACCACCCACTACCTGGAGGAGGCGGAAAGGCTCTGCAGGAACGTCGCAATCATCGACAGAGGAGAGATCATCGAGAACACCTCCGTAAAAAGACTTCTCTCTAAACTGGACAAGGAGACATTCGTCCTGGAGACAAGGACGCCTGTAAATAATCCGAAGCCTATGGAAGGATATAGTATTATGCAGGAGGACGACGGCACTTTGAAGATAGAGGTGTATAAGCGGCAGAATATGAACGATATCATACTGCACCTTCATAATCAGGGCATCGAGATTCTAAGCATACGGAACATTTCCGGCAGGTTGGAAGAACTGTTCCTTAATCTGGTAAACAAGGAATGACCTTCGGGAAAAATCTGATAACCTTCAACACCATCGTCAGAAAAGAGATCGTAAGATTCACCCGTATCTGGCCCCAGACGCTGCTTCCTTCCATAATAACCATGGCACTCTATTTTGTCATCTTCGGCAAATTCATCGGCTCACAGATCGGAGACATCAACAACATCACATACATGCAGTTCATCGTGCCAGGCCTTATCATGATGCCCGTCATCACCAACTCTTATTCCAATGTGGTATCCTCCTTCTTCAGTTCAAAATTTCAAAGATCGGTGGAGGAGTTGCTTGTATCTCCCACGCCTGATTACTTGATCATACTGGGATATATATGCGGAGGGGTCATACGCGGCATCATCGTCGGTATAGGTGTGTCAATCACATCCCTTTTATTCGAGCCACTCACCATTCATAGCCCGGGCTTTGTAGTTCTGTATATAACACTTACATCGGTCCTCTTCTCTCTGGCAGGTTTCATGAACGCCGTGCTTGCAAAAAAGTTTGACGATATCTCTATCATACCGGCATTCGTCCTGACACCGCTCACCTACCTGGGGGGCATATTCTATTCCATCAATCTTCTTCCCCCTTTCTGGAAGACACTTTCCCGCTTCAACCCTATACTGTACATGGTAAACGGATTCCGGTACGGTCTCCTGGGGATCTCCGATGTGAATATATTCTTCGGAGTAGGCATATCCCTCTTCTTTATAGCGGCACTCTTCTTAAGCAACCTCTATCTATTGAAAAAGGGGGTGGGCCTGAAGAGGTAAGGGCTCTATACCGGTGGAAAAAGATATCAAGCCGTGCCGCTAGTACCGATAGAGTCGTACAGACTCTTCGAGTAGTCGTCTATATCTTTTCCCTCCTCATTCCTGACGGTAAACGTTACATTCTCCATCCCCTGGAAGCAAAAAGCCCCGCTCAAGAGATCCCTAAGACCGTCCCTGTTCTGCTCCTTCTGCTCCTTGGTTAAGATCATCTTTTTAGGGAATATAAACTTGCCTGCGATCGCCTTCTCGAGGTCTTCAGCGCCTTCCGCGAGAGAGATCTCATACCTCCCATCGTCAAGCACCCTCTCAACAAACACAAGATGCATAGAACCCTCCTTATAGCATAGTTTCTATTAAACAATCAGTGTAATCATCAAACACTTTCAACAAAATCATATTCTTAATACCACACACAGAGGACTGATTGCAATCCACACATTATACCCCTCGGATTCGTCCCCACTACCCATCCACCATTCCGCCTATCCGGCATACCGGGTCCAGCCCAATAAAGTGGAGGTCTGCACACACACAGTGCCTGACGAATCCGCTAAGAAGATGGCTCAGCTACCCACGCGGGTGGTGCAACTCGTGGATGACCTTAAGCCTTCTTGACTCTATATGAGTGTATATCTGTGTGGTGGATATATCGGCATGTCCAAGCATCACCTGGACCATCCTTAAATCCGCACCTCTCTCGAGCAGATGGGTTGCAAAGGAATGCCTTACGGCATGGGGTTTGACCTTCTTCAGGGCTATGCCAACCTTCCTGGCATAGCCCTTCAGCATCGCCCAAAAGTTCTGCCTGGTCATTCCACCCCCTCTGGAGGTCACAAAGAGCACATCACTATCCCTTCCCTTGAGTATCGCCCTCCTGGGCCTGTCCAGATATCTCTTAATCCACGTTATGGCGGTCTCCCCTATAGGTACAACCCTCTCCTTGGAACCTTTCCCATATACAATGAGGTAACCGGCCTGCAGGTTCAGGTCCTTCAAGAGGAGAGAGACAAGCTCGCTGACCCTCATACCGGTAGCATAGAGGCACTCCATCATGGCCCTGTCCCTTATCCCAATCATGGTTCCGGCAGGCGGGCCGTTGAGCAACATCTCCACCTCTTTAACTGAAAGCAGTGATGGCAGTTTCCCCTTGAATCGCGGCATCTCAAGTACGGCCACTGGAGAAGTCTCTATCAACCGTTCTTTAACGAGGAATCTGTACAGGGATCTCAGGGTTACGAGGCTTCTCGCATACGATCTCGCGGATAGGCCACCATCCCTGAGAGAGGCCAGGAAGGACACTACCGTAGTCGGTCCGACTTCAAGCAGACCTATCCCCTTCCGGTTGATAAAATCGACAAATCTCTCCACCTCGCGCCTGTAGTCGCGCACAGTCCCGCCGGACAGGCCGTATTCAACCATAAGATTGTCCGTAAAGCCCTTCAGGTATCCTCTGTCATTCGGCACCACAACCTCCATTGCATGGGGGCTCTTCACCCAGGACCTTATAAAGTGCGTCCCTGATCTCCTTCAACCTCTTTTCATAGTATATCTTTTGCCCAAAGATGTCCTTTACATAGAATATATCGGCAGCCTCGTCGCCGTTGGTCGTTATCTTGGCGATAGCCACATACAGACCAAGCTTGGAAATCTGATTGGATATGTTGTAGAGCAAACCAATCCTGTCCTGTGTATGCACATCTATGACCGTATAGTAGTCTGAAACCTCATTGTCGATTGTAATCTTGCTGTATACACGCGGCTTAATTTTCTTATCCAATATAGACGGTTTCCTCCTTGCAACAAGCCTTGCAACAGATACCTCTCCGGTAAATATCGATTCCATATCCCTTTCCACCCTATCCCACTTCCCCTGATCCACTATCAACCCGCCTGTCGCACTGTTTACCTGCAGTACATCCAGGGCTATGCCATTTCTCAAGGTATTGATCTGCGCACCGAGTATATTGATGCCGTTAGCGACCATGACCCCCGTCACCTTGGAGAAGAGCCCCGGACTGTCGATAGTACACAGAGTGACTTCGGTGTACTGCCTATCTTTGTTTTGTCTTATCTTCATCAAGAACGGTCTGTTCTGAAGTGCCCTCACTATCCTGATATGCTCGGCTATCACATCTATGCCGTTTGCAAGAAAATACCTTTGCGGAAGCAGTTGAAAGTAGCCCTCGATGGCATCTGTTGGCAGTTCGCCGTCAAATGTGGCTATTAGCTTCGCCTTTATTCTCGGGAGCTTCCTTATGGTATCTTCCGTCTCAAAGGTTCCCCTCTCGAGAACGATCAAGGTCTTCAAATAAAGCTCCTGAAAAAGCGCCCCTTTCCACTTTGTCCACACATCCGGGCCAACGGCGCTTATATCGGCAAAGGTAAGGAGATAGAGCATGTTAAGCCTCTCTATGGCCCCTACGGTTTCCGCAAATGATATGATGAGTTTTTCATCGTGGAGGTCTCTGTACTGAGCAGTATCGGCAAGTGTAAGGTGGTAACGGACCAGAAAAACGACGATGCCGGTTTCATCTTCGGACAGACCCAGCCTTTCGCATATGTCGACGGTCATATCGGCTCCCTTTTCGGCGTGCCCCTTGCCACGTGACTTGCCGATATCGTGCAGTATGACGGCCAGTTTCAGAAGCTCCGGGCGTTCCGTTTCCCGGTATATCCTGGACAGTAGCGGATACCTGCTCTTATAACCGTTTCCCAATCTCTCCAACTCCCTTACCGCAAACAGGGAATGGACATCGACGGTGTATACATGGTACATGTCATGCTGCATCCTGTGCGTTATATCCTCGAATTCGGGAATATAGCGCGCAAGAAACCGCATGTCGTGCATCTCAGAAAGCGCCTCAAAGGCTGAATCACCCTTCAATATGTCCAAGAAGAGGGTGGATACCTCCTTAGACCTTCTATAGTCATCATCTACCCTGAAGAGGTTGTCCAAGATGAGATCTCTCACACGTCCATCCAGCTTAGCGCCATGGCTCTGAATATAAGTGAACGCCTTCATCATCAGATCCGGCCTCTTAGCGAAGATATCGCCGTCTTCGGGAACCAAAAAGTTGCCCCGAAGACTGAAGTCACCGTCAAGCGGTCTCTCCGCCATACCCTCAAGATCCACGCCTGATCTATACAGCAACCTTCTTATGGCAAGTGACGAGTATCGGTTGACATTCGAAGCATGCATATAGTAGTCAATCATAAACTCTTCAACCGGACGTGTCACATTCGTTCCCGGATACCCAAAGACCCCGGCGATCCTTTCCTGATGGTCGAATGTCAGTTGATCCGACTTCTTCCTGGTCTCGAAGTGCAAATCATTCCGCACCTTCCAGAGGAAATCGACGGAGTTCCTCAGTTCCGTGAACTCCTCCGCCGAAAGACAGTTACCGCTTACCATACCCTCCGGTCCGGAAATGCCTTCCAATGCCTTAGCCATCCATAGAGCTGAATGGAAATCCCTCAATCCCCCTTCACCCTCTTTTATATTGGGTTCGAGGATATATACTGAACCACCGTACCTTGCATGTCTTGACTTGCTCTCGGAGATCTTCTCACAGACAAAACCCTTTAAGGCCTTCTTATGAAAGATCTTATTGAATACACGGGCCATATATTCGCTAAAGAGTCCCTCGTTACCGACAACGAGCCTGGAGTCCAACACAGCCGTCTTAGTCTTTATATCCTCCGAGGCAAGATCAATACACTCTCTCAGCGACCTCACGCTAAACCCGACATCCAGACCGGTATCCCACAGCAGGTATAGCAACTTCTCTGCAAACGCCTCCACATCACTGTCTATCCTTCTGGGGTACAAGAGCATCAAGTCTATATCGGAACGTATGTTGAGCTCACACCTGCCGTAACCTCCGAGAGCCACAAGGCAAAGATCCTTCAAGCCAGATAATCCTCCAGCGATATTTCCAAAGATGTTGCCTATCAACCCATCTATCGACGCGGTATATGTCGCAACTATCTCGGCACCGCTGGCGCCGTCTCTATGCCTTATCCTGAGATCTTCCCTGACCTCATCCAGATACATCTTGATCGAAGCAAGATCGTCTCTCCCGTTCAATACAACGTACGGATTGCCCTGAGCCATTGTCCCCCTCTATTCACAGTTCATTTATCCCGATACTGCTGTCCTTTATATACTTCGACAGCCCCCTGGCTATGCCCTTTGCTATGGTATCCAAGTAGGCGCCACTTCTGAGCCTCGCCTCCTCCTTAGGATTGCTTATAAACGACACCTCTACCAGCACACTCGGCATCCTCGTCCCAACCAAGACATAAAACGGAGCCCCCTTGATACCGTTGCTATTGACCTTACTATACCTCGCCTTCAAGGTCGATACGAGTGTCTCCTGGACATTCGCAGCAAGCCTTACAGACTCATTGGTCTTTGCCGTCTTTATCAGGTCGTTCAATATGAATTGCAGGTCGCTTATGTTCCTGGTGGATGTGGCGTTCTCGCGTGCCGCAACCCTAATGGACTCCTTATCCGTAGTATAGTTCAAGTAGTATGTCTCCACACCCATGGCCCTGGGATTCGGACTCGCATTGACATGAAGAGAAACAAATAGATCCGCACTGTTAGTGTTTGCAATAGCTGTCCTCTCCTCGAGCGGAATGTATCTGTCGTCCTTGCGCGTCAGGATAATATCTCCCTTGAAATATTCCTTCAGCCTCCTTTTCAGTCTCTTCGCAAGCTTCAGATTTACATCCTTCTCCTTCAGGCCGTTGCTGCCTATAGCCCCGGGATCTTTGCCTCCATGGCCGGGATCTATAACGATACGGGATACCTTTAAACCGAGTTGCTGTACCAGGGTACTCCCCTCGTCGTCGACGCCATCACGTTCTCCGGAGGCCTTCCCGGTCACATCTACGACGATCCTGAACGGATCATCAAGCGCAATAACCTTGTAGTCTTCGATAGACTCTATATCCAGAACAACACGAACCGTCTCCTTATCGTGTTGTCCCAGGCGCACCCTCTTTAAAAGGCCATCATTTATTGGAACCACACTCCTAGCATCCTTTGGGAGCATCGCCTTCTTGATATCTAAGAAGAGACGCCGCGGCTTCTTGATCGAAGGGTCTTCCTTAAGAAGGTGGTATTTGAATGAAACCCCGCCCGAAACATCGATTACCACCCGTGTATAGGTGGGGTTTGACCACGACCTCACCCCTTTAACCACCCTGCTCCTTCCACCGGATGCCTCACTCTCCCAATCAAGAGAAAAGCACAGGAGGCATAATGAAAGTAGTACGATAAAGAAATTATACCTTATGAATCCGCTCATACCTCTTGCTCGGCGATCTCTTTAAGTCTGAAGATCACCTGCAATGCCTCCAATGGTGTAATCTCGTTCGGGTTAAGCTCAAGGACCTCGTCCCTCAAAGGGTCCTTTCTTCTGAATAGACTCATCTGAGCCACCCCCTCCCCCGCCCCTGCAGCGGCTATCCTTGGC
>WGFD01000122.1 GCA_015492395.1 Deltaproteobacteria bacterium
AGATGTGTATAAGAGACAGTATCTCTTCAGTATATCATCCATCTGTTCCACCATCTCGTCCAGTTTCCGTTTCTGTCTAGGGGTTGGTCTTTCCGAAAAGTTGCGCACGATGTGCATCGTAGTTCGCATCATCTTCATTATTTCGTACATCATCTCATGGTGCTCTTTCATGCTCTTAGCATGCCCAGCCATCTCTTCTTTCATCGCGCCTGGGCGATGTTCATCTCCTCCGGCAACGGCGCCGGGCGCCACCATCAATGAAATTGCCAGCAATGCCAAAACCGCATAACTTGATATCCTTGCCATCATAATCACCTCCAGATTTTTGCAGTCTTCGGGACCCACGGCCAGACACAGTATAATCCAAATTGAGGTAATTTTAAAGCGATCTTTTGCAAAAGGCATCCCGCTTGGACAACAGGTCCATAGCGATCACATCGAATGCATCGGCATAAGTATGTGCTGAAAACCTGCGCCGTAGAGTATAGATTTTGCTCCGAGGGCTATAATCAGGACCGAAGAGACGGTGGACAGCATGTTGAACCTCCGCTTGTCCATGAGACCTGCCAGCGAACCGGCAAGAAGCATGGGAAGAAAGGTCCCGGCGCCAAGGGAAGCCATTATCAGCATACCCTTGAGAGGGTCCGCCGTTGATGCTGCCTTGATTCCCACCGCGTATATAAACCCGCATGGCATGAGGCCGTTGAAGATGCCGAGGACGAAGGCGGACGGTCTTTTCCTCTTGATGTGCCCGCCGATAAGGCTGTTCGAGAGGGCCTTAGGAAATAGGCCGGCTGTCAATCTTTTAAGGGATGGAGGCATGAGACCCAGGAGGTCAAGGCCTATGATGATCATGAAGAGACCTGCAACTATTGGGACCACGCCCTTAAACTCGTCAAAGAGCCCGGTCGCTATCAGGGACCTTCCCAACAGGCCCATCATGAGACCGAGAAGGGAGTAAGTAACGATCCGGCCGGTGTTATACAGTATGGCAAAGGAAAACCCGCCGCCGAACTTCATGTTGCAGGCCATTACAAGGCCTCCGCACATGCCTATGCAGTGCAACACGCCAAAGAGACCCATTAAGAATACTATGAGATAGTCATTCATCCCCATGGCTCCCTGACCTTATGGGCGAGGTCTTCGCAGATTTATCCAGGCTATCGCCTGCTTCCCCCGCGAGGCGGTCATCATCATCGAAGAATATCCTGTACTTCGGGCCCTCCATGTCATCGAACTGCCCCGTCTTTATGGACCAGATGAGGAATATGAGGCCTACGATGCCAAGGTATATGGCCGCGGGTATCATGATATACAGTATCTCCATTCCTACCTCCTTTCGGCAACTGTTAACCGTGAACCGTTAACGGACAACCGTGAGCGGTTACGATCTTTTAAACCTGCCGAAGCAGATTTCCCCACGCGCCTTCCCATTCTCACCCTCATGGAATTGCCTATGACGATGAGTGAACTCAGTGGCATTGCAACCGCTGCGACAACAGGCACGATAAAGCCCGTTACCGCAAGGGGAGTGAATATTATATTGTAGAAGAAGGAGAGCCAGAGGTTCTGCCTGATGGCCTTGAATGTCTTCTGGGATATCTCTATGGCCCTCGCCACCATCAGGGGGTTGCTGTTGAGGAGGACGATATCAGCCGAGCCTATCGCCACATCCGTACCTGAACCCATGGCAATCCCCACATCCGCCCTTGCGAGGGCAGGGCCGTCGTTAATGCCGTCCCCTACCATGACGATGACATCACCGTCCTTCTGAAGGTCCCTGATCACACCCTCCTTTGCCTCCGGAAGGACTTCGGCAATGAGATCATCCATGCCGATCGTCTTGGCAACGGCCTCTGCCGTGGTCCTGTTGTCACCTGAAAGCATCGTGACCTTGAGTCCCATACCCTTTAGTTCCTCTACCACCACGGAAGCCTGGGGCCTCGGTGGATCTGATACGGCTATCAGGCCTGACAGCTTCAGGTTTTCCGTATCTGACGGTGACGAGGACGCAATGTAGACAGCTGTCTTACCCTCGCTGTTGAGCTTCTGTTCTTTCTCCGCAAGCTCCTGCCGTATTCCCACGGAACGTTCAGCCATAAAGTTCCTGCTGCCTGCCAGCACTAGTACCCTTCCCGAAGGACGGCCCATGTCGATCGCCTTGCCGGCCGGTCTGTTCAGGACCCCTTCCACCCCCCGGCCCGGATATGCCCTGAATCCTTCGACCTCCCTGTCTATACTGACCGATCTCTTCGTTGCCTCAACAAAGATGGCCCTGCCGATCGGATGCTCGGAGAACTGTTCCACGGAAGCGGCCATCGCCAACAGATCCTCCTCTAAAGAGGGGGATGCTCCGCTCATCGCCGGCCTGCCTGTGAGTTGCCTGTCTGCCGTGCTGATGGCACATGCAGGCGCGCAGACAGGGATGATATCAGTCACCGTCATCCTGCCCTCTGTAAGCGTCCCTGTCTTATCGAATATCACGTGTGTGGTCTTGTACGCCTTCTCCATCACCTCGCCGTTCTTTACGAGGATTCCCTCTCTTGCGGCGGCGCCGCCCCCGACGAGTATGGCGGCCGGTGTTGCAAGCGCCAGGGCGCAGGGGCATGTTATTATAAGGACGGCGACGGCGTATATGACCGCATGCGAGGGGGAGTAAACCGACCAGTAGAGGTATGTCAAGGCGGCCGCTATAAGTATAAAGGGAACAAAGTAGCCGGCTATCCTGTCGGATATCCTCTGTATCCGCGCCTTGTGCATCTGTGCCTCCTCTACAAGGCGGGTTATCCTGGCGTAGACCGTATCTTTTCCTGTATCCGTCACCCTGAAGAGGAAGGCGCCGTCCATGTTCTTTGTGGCGCCGTACACCTTTGCGCCTGCCCTCTTGCCAACCGGTTTCGACTCTCCGGTCAGCATCGACTCATCGATCCTTGACTCGCCCTCTGTCATTATCCCGTCCAGCGGAATCCTTTCTCCCGGTTTCACCTCCAGGACCTCCCCCACCCTGACCGCCTTGACAGGCACAGTCACCCTGGCGCCGTCTCTTATAACGGTTGCGGCGTCTACATCGAGGGAGATAAGCCTCGCCGTCGCAATCCCCGCCTTCTTCTTAGCCGCCGCCTCCAGGTACCTGCCCAGGAGTATGAGGGAGACGAACATGGCCACGGAGTCGAAGTAGACGTCACCCCTACCCGCCACCGTAGCCCAGGCGCTGTAGAAGAAGGTTATGAGCGCGCCAAGCGCCACAGGCATGTCCATCGTCATGGCCCGGTTTATTAGGCCGTGGTACGCGCCCGTGATAAAGGGAGTGCCGGAATAAAAGACCACGGGTATCGTCACAATGAGACTCGCCCATTGAAGGAAGTTTCTGAAGTTACTCTCGATGCCCCAGAAGTAACCCGCATAGAGCCCTTCGGCAAAGAACATGGTGGCCACCGTCCCGAACCCTGCAATCACCAGGCGGATCAGTACATCGTTATTCTTCTTTATAAGGGGTATTTCAGAACCTTCGGCATCGTACGGCGTTGCGCCGTAACCGAGTGAGGTTATCTTTGCCAGGATCTTACCTAGTGTCGTGCCTAGGCCGTCCCACTGTACCACCATCCTGTGGGTGGAGAAGTTCAAAGAGGCCGCGATAACGCCGGGCATCTTCCCGACCACCTTCTCTATAAGCCATATGCAGGCGGCGCAATGGATACCCTCGACTATAAGGGATGCCTCCTTGATATCCCCTTTGCTCTTTACAAGTTCCGGGCTATCATCGACATTGAAGTCCTGCGCGGGAAAGAGAGGCGGTCTTCCGGACTTGCTCCCATCCCTCTTCTCATAGTAGCCTTCGAGGCCCGCATCGAATATGTATCTGCAGACGGCGAGACACCCCCGGCAACAAAACCCCAGCTCCGCCGTCCCGAAGGTTTCATGGAGTAGCTCTGCGGCGGTCTGTCCACAGTGGAAACATGCCCCCCTCTCCGGCACACAGGCACCCGCCTTTTTCTCTCCCTCACCCCCCAGGGCCATATCCGAAGCCTGCTCCATCCTATACCTTGATCCTGAAGGTCTTCTCCATGCCATTCCCGTCTTTATTGACAGTCACATTGATATCCCAGAACCCGGCAAGGGGTATCGATATCTCTCCGTTGTAGGAAGGACCGGCTGGAAAAAGATCGAATACCTTGTCGTACCTGTCCGACGTCGGTCTTCGCAGGACGACCTTCACCGTCGCGCCGTCGAGGACGGTTCCGGTCCTGTCATAGACATCTACCTTTATACCGTTCACCCCATCGGTCTTCGGGGTGTCTCTGAACGAAAACTCTATATCCCAGCCAAGCATCCTCTCATTTTGCAGACGGTCATTATAGAACAACCCCTTCACATAGTAGTCTTCATCCGTCAGGCCGTCATCTGTCTTGATGGCCAGAAAGAGGAATATGATGTTGACGATAAATACAACCCCCAGGAGGGTTGCTATGGCCATCGGCCAGGGAGACCTTGTCTTGTTCATCTACCACACTCCTTGTTTATCTAGTTGAATACCATGGCGTGCTTCTCCCCCGCTTCCGGAATGAGGAATGTACTCTCCCGGCTGGCCGTCACACGGGGGTCATCGATGTCCTCTATGATGAATAAGAAGCGGTTGACCCTTCTATTCAACCGGCCCTTTTCCAGGACAAGCGCAAGGGACGTCTGGTATACTTCGCCGCTCCTTACCGATATGGGGTTGCTGCCTATAATCATATCCGCCTCTATGCCTTCTATCCTGATCATGTACCGGTGATCCAGACGGTCCATGTTCATGGCCTTGATGGTATAGACATTCGAGAGCCTGCCGTCACGGGTCTGCTGATAGAGGGATGCCCTGTCACGCAGGACCTCCAGGTCCAGCGGAACCCTTGTCCAGATCTTATACACCATCGCGCCAAACATGATGGCAAGGACCACCGCATATACAACGACCCTCGGCCGCAAGACCCTCGTCACCCCGCCGGTAATAGACCTGAGAGAACCGTACCGTATCAACCCCTCTTCGCGCCCGATCTTCTTCATGACCATATTGCAGGCGTCTATACACTGGGCACAGGCTATGCATTCGTATTGCAGGCCGTCCCTGATATCTATCCCTGTGGGGCAGACCTGAACGCAGAGCGTGCAGTCGACGCAGTCCCCCGCATCTTCCCGGAAGTCGCCTTTCTTCATGGGGCCTCTCGGCTCACCACGCTTGGCATCGTATCCTATTATAAGTGTATCCTGGTCGAAGAGTGCGCTCTGGAAGCGCCCGTATGGACAGGGCACAAGGCACATCAACTCACGCATGAACCCGCAGTCACCATAGGTCGTCAAGGTAAAGAACCCCAACCAGAAGATGTTCGCCGGAGTCAGGTTCAGGGTTATGAGTCTATCCAGGAGCAGGTCGGACCGTACAAAGTACGCTACGAACGTGAAGGCCGTAACAAAGGAAAAGGTCAGCCAGGCCCCATGTTTCAGCGTCTTTTCAAGAACTTTCCGTGGTGTCCATGAACCACTATCGAGCTTCATCCGCTCACTCCTGTCACCCTCGATCACGCGTTCTATAGACAGGAAGATATCCGTGAAGACAGTCTGGGGGCAGGCATACCCGCACCACAGTCTGCCCGCCACTGCGGTGAATATAAAGAGGGCGATGACGAGGAAGATAAGGAGGAGGGCCAGGTAGTAGACCTCCTGGGGCCAGATGATCAGGTTGAAGATGTAAAACTTTCTCCCCGGAACATCAAAGAGGAGCACCTGCCTGCCGTCAAGCTTGAGCCATGGCAGGATAAAGTAGATCCCCAGGAGGATGGCATTTACCGACCACCTCACTGTTCTGAACCTACCTGAAACCCCCTTCGGATATATCTTTGTCCTCTTCCCGGATTCCTGTGACATCATCTGCCCTGCTCTCTATTGCTCTCCACCACCCAGACTGTGAACAAAGGCCGCGACCTTAGCTATCTTTGCCGCTCCGAGCTGGGACTCCCATGACGGCATGCCGTTGGCCGTCCCCTCCGCTATTGCCTTGACGATCCTCTCCGGTTTGCCACCGTAGATCCACTCATCATCGGTCAGGTTGGGGCCTATCCCCGTATCGCCCAATGCCTGTGCACCGTGGCATGGAGCACAGTTCTGGGCGAATATCTGCTTTCCCTCTGAAATGGCCTTCTGGTCACGGATCAGCATGTTTATATCACCGGCCTTGGGCCTTAACGCCGCATATTTCTTATCCGCCATAGCCACCTCTTCTTCATACATCTTGGCCGAGCTCCACCCGGACAACCCCCGCCAGAATCCGGGATATACCACAAGGTAGACCACGGCTATCAGTATGGTAATGTACAAGAGCCACATCAACCAACGCGGGATAGGGTTATCGTACTCTTCTATACCGTCTATGGAATGACCTATCTTCTTAGGCATATCAAAACCTCCATTGCCTCAATTTGATTGTTTAATCCTCCACTAAGGGAATATTTCTATGATTTTCCAGCCTTTTCTTGTTCTTTTTCCCGAAGACCCAGAACAGGATACCGCAGTAGATCAGGAAAAAACAGACAAGTACCGCTGTTTTGCTGATGGTAAGAAAATCTTCCACGACTACCTCCTCTTGACCGCTGTCCCGAGAGATTGCAGGTATGCTATCAATGCATCTAGCTCCGTCTTATCTCTGAGGTCGGCAGGCGCCGCCTCTATGTCTTCATCCGTATAAGGAACCCCCAACTTCCTCATCACCTTCATCTTCGTCCGGATAAGACTTCCATCGAGCTCGGTCTCGGCGAGCCACGGATATCTCGGCATGACCGACTCGGGCACGATGCTGCGAGGGTCGTACATGTGCTGCACATGCCATGAGTCCGGATATTTTCCTCCGACCCTTGCCAGATCAGGCCCGGTCCGTTTAGATCCCCATTGGAAGGGATGGTCGTACATCGATTCGGCCGGTTTCGAATACGGGCCGTACCTTTCCGTCTCCGCTCTGAAGGGCCTTATCATCTGGGAATGGCAGTTATAGCATCCCTCTCTTATGTAGATGTCCCTGCCTTCCAGTTGAAGCGCGGTATACGGCTTGACCCCTTCGAGGGGTGGTATGGTGCTCTTGAGAAAGAATAGCGGAGTTATCTCAACTAGCCCGCCGACGCTTATAAGGCAGCCAACCAGGACGGCCATCAAAAGACCGTTTTTTTCAACCACTTCGTGCTTCATGAGAGCCTCCTTTCAGCCGCCTTAGCGGTCATAACAGCGTTATAAGCCATAAGGAGCATCCCTCCGAAAAATATCAATCCACCTATGAGTCTCATCACATAGTAGGGGTGCATTGCCGCAACGGATTCTGCAAATGTGTAAGTAAGGGAACCGTCGGGATTGACAGCCCTCCACATGAGGCCCTGCATTATCCCGGATATCCACATGGCTACGATGTATATCAATACACCTATAGTCGCCATCCAGAAGTGGGTGTTTATCAGTTTGCCGCTGTACATTTCCGTCTTGCCGAAAACCCTTGGAATCATGTAGTAGAGCGCTCCGATGCTTATCATGGCCACCCAACCCAGTGCGCCGCTGTGGACATGGCCGATCCCCCAGTCAGTGTAGTGGGAGAGTGAGTTCACAGTCCTCACCGCGAGCATCGGCCCTTCAAAGGTGCTCATGCCATAAAACGATACGGCCACTATCATGAACTTCAATATCGGATCTGTTCTCAGCTTATCCCACGCGCCCTTAAGGGTCATTATCCCGTTTACCATCCCTCCCCATGAAGGGGCTATCAGCATAATGCTGAAGGTCATTCCCAGTGTCTGGGTCCAGTCCGGCAGGGCGGTATAGAGAAGATGGTGGGGGCCGGCCCATACATAGATGAATATCAGCGTCCAGAAGTGCAGTATGGACAACCTGTAGCTGAATATCGGGAGCTTTGCCTGCTTGGGAAGAAAGTAGTACATGATCCCGAGAAAACCCGCCGTGAGGAAGAAGCCTACGGCGTTATGCCCGTACCACCACTGGACCATCGCGTCCTGTACCCCGGCGTAAACCGAGTAGGACTTGAACATGCTTACGGGAAGCTCGAACGAGTTGAAGACATGCAGCACCGTGATGGCTATTATCAACGCCATAAAGAACCAGTTGCCGACATATATATGCTTCTCCCTGCGTTTCCAGATGGTGGCGAAGAAGTTTATCCCGAAGAGGACCCAGACAACGGCGATGAGGATATCTATAGGCCACTCCAGTTCGGCATACTCCTTTCCGGTCGTTATCCCCAGGGGAAGCGTAATGGCTGCAAGGACGATGATGATCTGCCAGCCCCAGAAGGTGATGTTGGCAATGGTATCGCTGAAGAGCCTCACCCTGCTTGTCCTCTGCACCGAATAGTAGATCGCCGCGAAGAGGACGCACCCGCCGAAGGCGAATATCACGGCGTTGGTATGGAGTGGCCGTATCCTTCCGAATGAAAGACTCGGTATATCCAGGTTCATGAACGGAAAGGCGAGCTGGGACGCCGCCAGGACGCCTACCAGCATGCCGACAATCCCCCACACAACGGCCATGACGCAAAACTTCTTGACTATGGCGTCATTATACTTGGCAATGACTTCTTCTGACATACAAGAACCTCCTTTCAGTGTTATTGTGGCTTGCGTTCGATATATTAAGCCCCTGACGCAGCGGGCCAGACAATACTATAGCACATGAAAAAGATCTTATTAGTCCTGAATATGCTGAAAAAAACTTCCTCGCCCGGCCTCAAGCTCTTCTAGTGCCTTTTTTTAGATAAATGAGCCTTCTTTGCCTTTTTATGTATAGCCTCCGCCTCCTCTGCCAGTTGTGCCATCGTCTTGCTTTCAAGCACCTCAATGAACCTTCTTTGGGCCTCTTCCCAGAGGGGGGTTATGGAGCACGAACCGTTATTCGGGCATTCACCCTTCCTGAGAAGGCAGATATTCAGGTGTATCGGGCCTGCCACCGCTTCAATTATCTCCCTTAACGTTATTTCACTGGCCGGAAGCGCCAAAACAACCCCTCCATTTGCCCCGCGGCGCGATCGGACCAGCTCACTCCTGGCTAGGTGCTGCATGATCTTTGAAAGATAGCTCTTGGGGATCGCTTGATTTTCAGAGATCTCACTTATGAGTGAAACCTTCCCTTCAGGCTGTGAAGCCAGAAAGAGCATCGCCCTGACCGCATACTCTCCATCCCTTGTCAATTGAAGCATCGCTATTCCCCGTGCGTCTCTATTCGACGTATAATGGATATTTAAGATGATTTTAGTCTTAATTTGCCATTTGTCAAGAAAAAAATACACCACTCTCCGCTTCCGTTTCAAAAAATACTTGACATCCATGCAGCTATAAATTATATTCATTCTCAACTTGGAATCATCTTAATCTGGTCGTCAAAGGCGCTCAACAAGATCATGTTGCATTACGTTGAAAGGACGGCTATATATGGAAGTAAGGACTAACAACAAGATGCGCTTGGATCTAATACTTAAGAAAGGAGAAAATGACGATGAAGAGGACCGCGGCAACTGTAGTCGTACTATTGATGATTACATCAAGTGTCTTTGCAGCCGACAACCTGGTGAAGATGGCGCTTGATGCAGGGCTTAAACCTATCCCGGAAGATAAGGCCGAACTCATAAAGCTAGTGGAAAGCCCCAAGAAGGAGATGGTAGGAC
>WGFD01000123.1 GCA_015492395.1 Deltaproteobacteria bacterium
ACTCTCTATATCCTTGACTATAACAGGGTTGCCTTTTTCCACCACCATGCCGGATATCCCCTCTCCAACCCTTATCTTGAGCCCTTCGAGTATGGATTTGTTTATCCCCCTGGCCGCCTTCACGGAAAGCGTGTCACTCTTCTCGTTGAACGTCATCAGAGAACCCTTTTCCGCTCCAACAAGCTCAATGGACCTCTCCAATATGGTGTCGTATAACTCTTCCTGGTTCAATACCGGGGCGATATCCCTGTATATCTCCCCCAGGGTGTCGAGTCCACTGACCCTCTTCTTGATGATCTCTTCCCTCCTGATGCCCTCGATTACCATAGAAAGCTGGTTTGCCAAGAGGGATATCAGGTTGATATTCTTTTTGGACACATCTGTATTGAAGATGCACAGGAGCCCGGAAACATCGTCACAGATGCTCATAGGGAGTATGTGTAAGGAGGTTATTTCATTGCCCAAACCGATCTTCTTCAGGTCAAAGGAGCCGTCGTAGCGCGCGGGCTTTCTGATCTCCTTGATCATTTTGACAATCTCTGCCGATTCAGGGAGAGTCCACTTTGATATGGTATCGCTCTTACGCCCAAATGCCACGTATGGCCTGTAGATGCCCTGCTCGTCCTTTTCCATTATGGCTACACTGTCTATATCAAAGAGTACGGCAAGGGTATTGAAGAGGTTCTTATAGATCTCCCTCTTATCCTTCTTGGTATCCAATGGGGTCGTAGCCTGCAAGAGGGTCTTCAGCTGAAAGTACTCCCTTTCGTAATAACCTTTCTGATAGAGGTTCCTTAAAAAGGGTACGGCGATGTTCCTTATCGTGTTCGGTTTTGCAAAGAACGCCCTGGAAGGGAGGATCTTAAGGTCGGCCTCGATATCATGGAGCCTTGGTATACCCAAGCCTACCTCCTCATTCTCATCCAGGAACTTCCTGTAGTCGCTCTTGTCCAGATACGCATGGCCTCCAACGATAGCCAGGGAAATATTATTGTCCAGTGTGACGGGTACGGCGAAGATATACTGGTTTGTGAAGCATCTGTATATATAGGTTTCACCCCGTTCCAATGCCCTTGTTATGACCTTCACATAAGCTTTTTGATACAGCTCCCTGTACTTGGCGTTTTCTTTTAATGCCGCGTAGAGGCTATCTTCGCGGTTTGAGGGGTAGACTTCGAAGCCCTTTGCATCATATACCGCTATGGATATGTCCAGGAGATTTGATATGTTGCTATGAAATTGTTCCCAGGCGGTGATATCTATACAGTTAAGTGGGGATGTGTTCCATGTATTTTCTTTTTCATAGCTCATGCTTTACCATAAGTTTTTATTTTTGAGGGTTAATAATATATCATGGATGTGCCTAACATACAAATACTTTTCTACTTGTCCGGTTCCTGACAACCGCCACTATGTCACAATAAAAAGATAATGGAAACCTAATATTACGACTTAAACCTCTTGTAAATTATCATGTAAATTATCGTAGGTTGTCTCTATGTGGACTGTGGTATGAACCAATCATACCGCCTTGCCAGCTATCGCTTTGATGAGATAAGTCCTTTCCTGCGCCGGCAGGTGACTATAAAACAGACTAAAGAGATTATAAGGAGAGATGCTATCACCATGGATGGTGCAGGGTGGCTCACGGTGTATACCAGCGGGGTCAAAATTACTCTGGTTATACTCCGCAGCGCACCATGCTCGCCAATAAAACCGGCTATCGGCGGTGAAGTCCGGTAGTAGATGCCTACAAGCAGTCTGCCCGGTGTGTTGGTCAAGAGGTATCTGTCCCTGAACTTTCTGAGTACCTTTACCTTCGGGTGCAGATAAGAGCCATAGGCCGCCGTAGCTATGAAGCAGCCGCCACCGTCACCACCACTCTCTCCTCCTCCGGATGAGGATGAGAGAGTGGCGCTTACGGTATATGCTTCACCGTTGCTGGCCTCGGATGTATTCATAATCACCATGACCACCTTGGAATAGATGGAGGCGGTGCCGAAGCCGGTTATCCGGGCAGTGACCGTGGGGTTGCCTATGGATACTGTTTGCTCGTCATATCCGCCGCCGCTCCTGACCTTTATCAACCTGACCGAGAGTGTCCCTGTATTCATGTTATTGAATGTGAGCGACAGCGTATCCGTGTTCACTCCAGCCTTGAAGGCGTAGTAGCGGGAAGCCAGGTGATCCACCGTGGATGATATCTCCTGAGGGTAGGAGGTGTAGGTGGTCTCATGCCTGGGAAGCGGAAAGTAGAACCTTCCCGGTATTCCCCCCTGTAGTTCGCCGACTGGAAGGAACTGAAGGTGTCTGCCAGCGTAGTTCCGCTTGAGGAAAGCTCGCTGGATACGGCGGAAAAGACGGGCTCACCCAGTTGTATTCTCTCCCAAACGGACCTTATAATATTGTTGCCATATGTTTCATATAAGAAGGTCACCCATATGCTTCCACCATACTCGTGGGTGCCGGTGGTGGAGTCTAAGGAGTATTCAGGATGATCGAACCAGCCTGTTGGCCTGGAGGTCGTGCCTGATACCGTGATCCCGTCTATCCAGTAGAACTGTTCCCCTGGATCCCACTGTCCGTCATCATTGGAATCGTCGTACTTTCTGCCGAGGTAGTTACGATAGTCATTTACATCTGTAAATACAACATCCTCCATCCATGTTGATGAGGCCTCAAACCACCATATGTCCGACAAGTTTGCCGTATACTGAAACTGTGAGGCATGAAAAAACTCATGCGCAGCGGTTACCTTTTGCGCGCCCTGCCTCGAATCGGTGTCCGTGTTCTCCGGAAAACCGGTGAAGTCGTTCTCTATAGCTATATAGACATCGCTTGGGTTGGTATCGTAGGCTGTATAACCGTAAGAGTTCATATCGAGAAGATAGACATCCACCCTATTGTCGCCGCCCAGTCCGCCATCACCATCTGGGGCGTTATAACCCATGTCGCTTATGACCTTCGCCCATGAGGCGTCAAGATATGAAGCAAGATCGCTTACATACTGCGGGATGGTTCCATAGTCGCCGTCATAACCATAGACCGCGTCACCCTTGGTATTATCTTCCGTATAGTGGATCCTGAAGTTGCCTCCCGGGCTGTCGTATGAGGTTACCGTTACGCCACTGCCATAATAGTATAAATCACCTGAATCCGTGGGCCTTTGGAGGATGAACTCATTGTCTTTATTGAGGAGGTGGGTGTTCTCCCTCGCCTCCATGATGAGTGGAAGTTTATTCCTGTTGAAGAGCGCATACAGCCTGTAATTCAGGGCTGTCCGGAAGTCTATATCCCCTTTGCTGTATGCCCTCTCGATCAGTTCCATATCCCCATCCCCGGCCGTTACAAGATTGCCCACCGTGATGACCAGGGATATGGCGAGCAGAATGGATGATAATGCCTTCAATCTATCAGCACCGCTCCTCTCCTTATATTGACTATAGTGGTGGACCCCGCCTTTATATTCACCCGTCGCACCTCTGTTGGACCACTCAGGACCGTATACTCTCCCTTTGGGATTACGACGGTGAATATGCCCTCCTTGTTGGTCTCTACACCGTAGCTGGCTTCTCCGCCTGACACTGTGACCCCGACTCCGCTGAATACCCTGAAGATGCCGGAATACTCCTTTAATTTGCCGCCCCTTGCCGGTGTAAATACTACACCTGCCAATATGCCATTATCAGCGTTTTTCATCCCCTCCAACTCCACTTTATCGAGGTTCTCGGGGATCTCCCGTTCATTAAACAGCATGACCCTGGAAAGAAACCTATCTCTCGTGATGAATAGAACCCCGTACGTGCCCCGTGACACCCTGTCCCGGATATCAAAGAGACCATTGACAAGAGGCACTTCCTCAAGGGTATAGCCGTCAAATAGTGTTGCCTTTACCTCGCTTCGTTTGTCGGTTTGCTTGTCATATCTGCTCATGGAATATGCCGCAGACGAAATGATGCACCAGATCGGTACTATAAGAAGCAAGAACGGAAAGATAAGACGCCTGTTCTCCGGGGTGGTATATCTTGGGGATTCCATCTTAGATCATCACACGTCTCGTGATAATAAGATAAGGGCGGGAGGGACCCCCGCCCTCGTTATACTCCTCTGTTGGTGTGTTTTTACTGCAGCACCCCGCCTATCACGGCCGGCGCGGCATCGACCGTCGGCTCAGTCCCTATATCCGGATCTTCCCAGAGGCTTATATCGGGAAGGCTGTAGGTGGTGAGAGTCATGGATGAACAGTTTGACAGCTCGACGGATTGCATTCTCTGCTCCTTCTCCATGGCCTTCACGAGATATGAGGTTCCACCCGCTGTCACTTCGGAGCCATCGGCTATACTGAACTCCGGTATCCACCTCGTGTTTGGTCCGCACTCCGAATCAGCGCCTGTATCGAAGTCGACACATTTACCAGGTATCCCCCAGAGATCACCGAAACCGCCGTACTCCAGATAGAACGTGGCGTTGCTGTAGCCGTCCCCGGTATGGGTATACTTCACCTGTATGGGGGGATCGAAGGTCAGATAGTTGTTACTTCCGTCCTTCAACGCCGTGAACTTATTCCAGTCATTGGGGCCGGTCTCCCAGGTGTAGAAGACGCTGAAATTGCTCCATGTCTCCCAGCCGCATGTGGAGGTTGCATCAAAGTCGCACTCAAGGGCGGACTGCACGGTAGCGTCACCGGCATCAAAGAGCGGTCCGCTCGTTACACCCCACTGCATGTTGCTGTTTGAAGATGTAAGAACGACGTCCTGGCCGCCGTTCTGGAGCAACATTGTACTTGTGCTGAATGTATAATCCTTGTAAGTCGCGCTGGCCGGCGTGGTGGACTGGAACTGCAGACTGCTGGTGTCGAAGTACGGATTCGCCTGATCCAGGCTGGCCGGGTCCGGACAGTTGTCGAGGCAAGAGAGTGTCCCGGCACAGTGTCGGATGGATAGACTACGTCCTCGGAGTAGAAGGCGACCGTGGAGCCGTCGGAGGCCGTACCGGTGCAGTCAAACGGGTCGCTGCCCGTGCAGCCGGTGAGGTTGACCCTCACATTGCCTCCGAGGCCCTGCGACCAGAAGTTGAGCTCGCTCCACTGAAGGGAGCCGAGGTCCAGGGTTCCAGTTGCGTCTTCCCACATGTACGGGGACGGATTCAGCTTTGAAACGATATTAAACTTTGTTCCGTCCCAGTTCACACGGTAATTAGAGCCTCCGCCGCTGTCGTACCTGTCCAGCGGACACCCTTAATCTCTCCCAATGTCAACGAATTTTTAGTGTGCTTAACCAGTTTGCCTCCAGCCACGAAGATCGTATGGGTCACCCTACTGCCGTTGGAGTCGTAGAGTCCGTATCTCCGGACCGTCTCATCGAAACTTGACCGTGACAGGCAGTATTTTGTCAAGTAGCTGCTGGATGTGGATTCAGTGTCTTGTCTCAAAAAGTTCGTGCTGTTGAACGCGATATCGAACTGAGAGGCCTGAGACTGTCCCATCCAACTGTCCTGTACGGAGATGGTGCCTCCACCCTCGGAGCCGTCGGAGGAGCGGTTCAGTGTGACCCTTTCATTGAATATCACATCGTTGACGCCGTCGGAGTCGGCATCGAATCCACCATCAACAACAAACTTAAGCAGCACCTTGCCGCTTGTGGAGTCCAATTCAGTCTTCAAGTATCCCGTGAATTGGATCTGAGAGGTATCCACGACGCCACTCGTCTCCGGATATGCCTTGAAGTTCATCGTAAAGATTCCGTATGGGTTTGTGGAGCTCTTCCCCTCGGTGATAGATGTCCTTGTATAGATCACCTTGCCAGGCTCGGACTGGTCCCCTTCTTCGTGGATCCATGCCTTGACTATATGCGGTGAACTGTTGTTGGCTCTTGAGGAGTTTACCGTCCATGTCTCGTAGTTTGGCTGGCTTGAACCAGACGACTGGTTTTGGGAGGACTGACCGGCGTTCGATGTGCTGTCCTTGCTGCTGGAGCACTGATTCATGTCTATCTGCGCCTTGTAGTCTCCCTTGTTCAGCATCAGGTCGTACCTAGTCTGGCCCATCATGCAGAGTATCTCGTTGACTATATTGAAGGCATCCGCGGACCTCTCCTCGACATATATGACGGTCTCATCTGTGTTGTAGTCAGAGTTTGCAGGGAGATCCGATGGAGCCAAATAGAGGCGTGCCATCTTTAAGGAAGGTACCTTGCTTGTCGAGGACGAGGAGTCCACGACACTTACCTTTTCGGCCACCTTGAGTGAAAACGCGCTCCCTGTCCCCCCCCTGAAGATGACCCGCCGCAGCCGGCAAGCACGGTGCCGAAAACAACGGCAGTCGCCAGCAACAGGATTGAGTTGACTCTCCTGGCCATACCAACCTCCTTAAATGGTTTATCGATTTACAGATAATCTTATCGGGTATTCCTTTGGAAACTTTAGCCTTTATTGCGCTTGTTACTGCTGAATACTCTAATCTTTTTTTGCTGATTGTCGTATTTAAAGCATGGGAGATGCGTTCGCTGTGCGTTTCCCTTGTCACGGTAATCGATACCTGCCATGAAATCACCATCTATGGACCGTTTTCTTATAGATAGGAAACCGTCATGAGCCTTGGGCTCACAAAGGGGCATGAAAATATGGTGCGAGCAGTATCCTCCTTTGAGTAAGATAGGTGGCATCAATATTCATCACAAGGAGGGCTGTCATGGAAGTATTGTTTGGAAGGTGTTGCGGTATAGACGTCCA